>NZ_CVTX01000013.1:0-32051 GCF_900005715.1 Pseudomonas sp. 34 E 7 | reverse complement strand
GCTGTGCGTCGAGCTTGCGCAACACCTCGGGCTGCCGCCCGGTCCACGGTTCTGCGAGTGCGCAGTCCAGCGGATCGAAACCCAGCTCGAACGCCTTGGCCAATACGCGCAACAAGCTCGATTGCGCGCCACGGCCATCGCCACGGGGAATGCGCAGCAAGGCCAGCAAGGTATCGATACGCAAGCGCCCCGCCGGCGACTCGCCAAAGATATGCAGGCCGTCGCGGATCTGTGATTCCTTCAGATCACACAAGTAGGTGTCCAGGCGCGGTAACCAGATGTCGGCATCGGCCTCGCCGTCCAGCTCAAGTTCCTGGTCGATACGGGTTTCGCGCACCAGCTTGAGGATGTCTTTCTGCAATTCCAACGCGCGTCGCGGGTCGAGCAACTGCGCTTCGTAATATTCGTCGGCCAGCAATTCCAGGTCGCGTAGCGGGCCGTAGGTTTCGGCGCGGGTCAGGGGCGGCATCAGGTGGTCGATGATCACCGCCTGGGTGCGCCGCTTGGCCTGGGCGCCCTCGCCCGGGTCATTGACGATAAACGGGTAGATATTCGGCAGCGGGCCGAGCAGCACGTCCGGCCAGCAGTTTTCCGACAGGCCCACGCCCTTGCCCGGCAGCCATTCGAGGTTGCCGTGCTTGCCCACATGAATCAGCGCATGGGCGCCGTAGGTCTGGCGCAGCCAGAAGTAGAACGCCAGGTAGCCGTGGGGCGGGACCAGGTCAGGGTCGTGATACACCGCGCTCTGATCAACCTGATAACCGCGCGCCGGTTGAATGCCGACGAAGGTCTGGTCCAGGCGCAGGCCGGCGATCATCAGACGGCCGTCGCGGCACATCGGGTCCTGATGCGGCGCGCCCCAGCGCTTGAGCACCGCTTGACGATTGGCCTCGGGCAGGCGCTGGAACATTGCGTCATAGTCGTCCAGGCCCAGGCTTTGATGGCACGGGCGCAGGTCCAGGCTGTCCAGGTCGTTGGTGACGCCGCCCAGCAAGGCGTGGATCAAAGCGGTGCCGCTGTCCGGCAAGGTGGACGGCACCGGGTACCCTTCGGCTTGCAACGCGCGCAGGATGTTCAGCGCTGCCGCCGGCGTATCCAGGCCCACGCCATTGCCGATACGGCCGTCGCGGGTTGGATAATTGGCCAGGATCAGCGCCACACGCTTGTGCGCATTCGGCAGCCGCGCCAGCTCGACCCAGCGGCGCGCCAGTTCGGCGACAAAATCCATGCGCTCGGGCGCGGCGCGGTAGCACACCACGTCCGACTGGCTGCGCTCACTGCGCCATGCCAGGTCCTTGAAGCTGATCGGCCGGCTGATGATGCGCCCGTCCAGCTCCGGCAAGGCAATGTGCATCGCCAGGTCGCGGGGGCCGAGCCCCTGTGCGCTGGCCTCCCAGCCGGGTTGGTTATCCTGGGCGCAGATCGCCTGGATCACCGGGATATTGCGCCGAAACGGGCGCAGGTGCGGTGCTTCCGGGCTGGATTGGGCAAAGCCTGTGGTGTTGAGTATCACTGCGGCTTGCATGTCGTCCAACAGGTCCTCGACCACCGTGAGGCAACCGGGCTCTTTCAAACTGGCCACTGCGATGGGCAACGGGTTCAGGCCCGCGGCCTGCAAGCGCTGGCAGAACACATCGATAAACCCGGTATTGGCCGCCTGCAAGTGCGAGCGGTAGAACAGCACCGCAGCCACGGGGAAGTCGGCGTGCCACTGCGCCTGCCAGTCATTGAGGCGGGCATTGGCGGTGTGCGGGTGATAGATCGCCGTACGCGGCAAGGTTTGCGGTTCGGCCCAGGCATAGTCGCGGCCCAGATGGGCACTGGCCAGGCAGCGATAAAAGTCCAGCGCATTGCCCAGGCCACCCTGGCGCAGAAAGTGCCACAGACGCTCGCGCTGTTCGGCGGCGACGGTGCTCAGGCCGCTGAGTTCCGGGTCCGGACGATCGTCCCCCGGCACCAGGATCAGCGTGACGCCGCGTCCGGCCAGTTCCACCAGGCGCTCGATGCCGTAGCGCCAATAACCGATGCCGCCGTGCAGGGAAATCAGGATGACCTTGGCGTGGCGCAACACCTCATCGACGTACAAGTCGACCGAGGCGTGGTTCTGCACCTGCATCGGGTTGGCCAGGCGCAGGCTGGGGTAATCCTCGGGCAGTTGCTGCGCCGCTTCGGCGAGCAGCGCCAGGCTGGAATCGCCGCTGCACAGGATCACCAGCTCGGCGGGGGTTTGGCCAAGGTCGGCGATATTGTCGTCCGCGACGAAGCCACCGGGTTGGGTCCTGAGCAGGTGCATGGTTAAACGCTGAGGGCGGCGCGCAGTTGCGCTTCAAGGCCCACGGCATCCAGTTCCTGGCCAATCAGCACCAGGCGCGTGGTGCGTGCTTCTTCCAGGCCCCAGGCACGGTCGAAGTGCTTGTCGAAGCGCGTGCCCACGCCCTGGATCAGCAGGCGCATCGGCTTGTTCGGGATCGCAGCGAAACCTTTGACGCGCAGGATGCCGTGCTGCACCACCAATTGGGTCAAGGCGTTGAGCAACAGGGCTTCATCGGCTTGCGGCAGGTCGATGGAAATGGAGTCGAAGGCATCGTGATCGTGGTCGTCCTCACCGTCGTGGTGCTGATCATGATGGCTGTGGCGCGCGTCGATGTGCTCCTCGGAGCCGGCGCCCAGGCCAATCAGCACGTCCAACGGCACGCGACCGCTGCTGGCTTCGATGATCTTCACCGCCGGCGGCAGCTCTTCAGCCACTTCCAGGCGCACGCGGGCCAGGTCTTCGGCGCTTATCAGGTCGGCTTTGTTGAGGATCACCAGGTCGGCACTGGCCAATTGGTCGGCGAACAGCTCGTGCAACGGCGACTCGTGGTCCAGGTTCGGGTCGAGCTTGCGCTGGGCATCGACCTGGTCGGGGAACGCGGCGAAGGTGCCGGCGGCCACGGCCGGGCTGTCGACCACGGTGATCACCGCGTCGACGGTGCAGGCGCTGCGGATTTCCGGCCACTGGAAAGCCTGTACCAGCGGTTTTGGCAGGGCCAGGCCCGAGGTTTCGATGAGAATGTGGTCAAGGTCGGCGCGACGGGCGACCAGCTCACGCATCACCGGGAAGAACTCTTCCTGCACGGTGCAGCACAGGCAGCCGTTGGCCAGCTCGTAGACGCGGCCGTTGGCTTCTTCTTCGGTGCATCCGATGGAGCACTGCTTGAGGATTTCACCGTCAATGCCCAGCTCGCCGAACTCGTTGACGATCACGGCAATGCGACGGCCCTGGGCGTTGTCGAGCATATGGCGCAGCAAGGTGGTTTTGCCCGAGCCGAGAAAGCCGGTAACGATGGTGACGGGGAGTTTGGCCAGTGTTTTCATCGGATGCCCTTTGGGGCGGGCATACGGGACGACAGGCCCTGCGGCGACGCGCAGCAGCGGATTTCGTCACCGGATCACCCCGCCCGGTTGAATTGAAAAATCAGTGACGAGGCAGGTCTCCTGGCTTGGGGCGTGCAGGTCTTGCGACCCATGCTGACTGCGCCTTCCCGCCGTCTCGGCAGTGGCATGGCAGTCAACTGAACCCTTCACAGTTGCGGGGGCAGCCGCGGCTTGAACCGCGTTCCCTTCTTAGCTTCGGCCGCAGCCGAAGAACCTCGAGGGTGCAAGGCTACAGGGGCTCGCGGCATTTGACTACCGTCCCCGGCCCATGCTCTCCTACTCATCTTGTTTCGGGTGCCCTTCACAGGGTGAAACGGGAAACCGGTGCGCCATAGACCCATGGCAAGTCCGGTGCTGCCCCCGCAACGGTAAGCGAGCGAAGCGTCAAATCCACTGTGCGTATGCATGGGAAGGAGATGCTTGATAAGGCCCACTCTTTGTTCAAGAGCGCCCCTCGCAAGCCCGGAGACCGGCCCGAAAAAATCAGATAACAAACCCGCGGTGGGCGGGCGCTGTTCGAAACCCTGCGTGCCTGGCGCGTGGGGTTTGCATGCGCTCGTTTCACCCTGACACCTGAAAGGGACGCGCCATGTCGATCATCAGCAGCACTTCGCCCGCAGCCAGCAGCACTGCCACCTTGAGCCAACGCCTGACCGCCGCTATCGGTGCGTCGATCCTCGGCGCGTGCCTGGTGTATTTCGCCGGCTTCTCCCATATCGAGGCCGTGCACAACGCGGCCCACGATACCCGCCACAGCGCCGCGTTCCCGTGCCACTGAGACCTGCCGACATGATCAAGCGTATTGCCCAAACCGCAGGCTTCACCGGCTTGTTGGCCGCCCTGCTGCTGACCCTGCTGCAAAGCCTGTGGGTCGCGCCATTGATTTTGCAGGCGGAGACTTTTGAAAAGGCTCCAGCCGTGGCCGAAGTGCCCCATGAACATGCCGTAGGCGCTGCTGCCCACACCCACGACGCCGAAGCCTGGGAACCGGAAGATGGCTGGCAGCGCGTGCTGTCGACCACCGGTGGCAACCTGGTCGTGGCGGTCGGGTTTGCGCTGATGCTCGCCGGCCTGTACACCCTGCGCGCACCCACCCGCACAGCTCAAGGGCTGCTGTGGGGCCTGGCCGGTTATGCCACCTTCGTACTCGCGCCGACCCTGGGCCTGCCGCCCGAGCTGCCGGGCACCGCCGCCGCTGATCTGGCGCAACGACAGATCTGGTGGATCGGCACCGCTGCGTCTACCGCTGCCGGCATTGCCTTGCTGGTGTTCGGTCGCGGCTGGGTGCTCAAAGTGCTGGGTGTGGCGATCCTTGCCGTGCCTCACGTGATCGGCGCTCCGCAGCCGGAAGTCCACGCCATGCTGGCCCCGGAGGCCCTCGAAGCCCAGTTCAAGATCGCATCGCAGTTGACCAATGTGGCGTTCTGGCTGGCCCTTGGCTTGATCAGTGCCTGGCTGTTTCGCCGTAACCGCGATGAACACTACGCGGCATGACCCTCGTCGTCGGCCTGGGTTGCCAGCGCGGCTGTGACGTGCGCACCCTGCTGGAGCTCCTTGATAGCGCCCTCGCCGAGAGTGGCATTGAACGCCAACGCATTACCGCGCTGGCGAGCATTGATCGCAAACAGGCTGAGCCAGGGTTGTTGGCCCTGGCCCGGTTGCTGAACCTGCCGTTGCAGTGTTTCAGCGCCGAAGAGCTGGCGGGCTATGAACATCGGCTGAGCCACAAATCAGCCGTCGCGTTCAGCCATAGCGGCTGTTACGGCATCGCCGAAAGCGCCGCGCTGGCCCTGGCCGAGCAACTCGCCCACGGCCCGGCCCGCCTGCTGATTACCCGCAGGAAAACCGCCCAGGCTACCTTTGCATTAGCCTGCGCCGGTTAAAATCCCGATAATTGCCGCTCTCGATCATGAGCAATCTTCATGCTCGCCCGTTTTACAACAGGAATTCCCCATGACCGTCTACTTCATCGGTGCCGGCCCCGGCGACCCGGAACTGATTACCGTCAAGGGCCAGCGGCTGATCCGCAGTTGCCCGGTGATCATCTACGCCGGCTCGCTGGTGCCTGCGGCGGTGCTCGAGGGTCATCAGGCACACCAGGTGGTCAACAGCGCCGAGCTGCACCTGGAACAGATCATCGACTTGATCAAGGCCGCCCATGCGCAAGGCCAGGATGTGGCACGCGTGCACTCCGGCGACCCAAGCCTGTATGGGGCGATTGGCGAGCAGATTCGCCATTTGCGTGAGCTGGGGATCCCCTTCCAGATCATTCCCGGTGTCACCGCAGTGGCGGCCTGCGCGGCGCTGCTGGAAACCGAGCTGACCCTGCCGGACATCGCCCAGAGCGTGATCCTGACCCGCTATGCCGATAAAACCAGCATGCCCGCCGGCGAGGACTTCGACAGCCTGGCCCGCCACGGCACGACCATGGCGATTCACCTGGGGGTCAACCACCTGGAGAAGATCGTCGCGGAGCTGCTGCCGCACTATGGCGCCGACTGCCCGATCGCCGTGGTGCACCGCGCGACCTGGCCGGATCAGGATTGGGCGGTGGGAACATTGGCGGATATCGCCGAAAAAGTCGCGGCCAAGGGGTTTCGGCGTACCGCATTGATTGTGGTGGGTCGAGTGCTGGCCAGTGACACGTTCAGCGAGTCGTCACTGTATCGGGCGGGGCATGCGCACCTGTACCGACCTTGAGTTTCCACTTTACAAAACCCAATCAATCCGCTGATTTAAATCAATAAATCCAATAAAACTGTAGGAGCGAGCTTGCTCGCGAAAAACCTCAACGATAACGCGCGCTTCCTGAATCAACGCGGCGCCTGTGAGTTTTTCGCGAGCAAGCTCGCTCCTACAATATTGGGCAAGCCCCCTCCCACACTTAATCCTTTTTTAAGCATAAAAAAACGGCGCTCACGGGGCGCCGTTTTTTCGTCGCAGTGAACACCTTACTCAGTAGTAGGCGTTTTCTTTCTGCGTATGGTCGGTCACGTCACGTACACCCTTGAGCTCGGGAATGCGCTCGAGCAGGGTGCGCTCGATGCCTTCACGCAGGGTCACGTCCGCCTGGCCGCAGCCTTGGCAACCGCCGCCGAACTTCAATACGGCGATACCGTCATCCACCACATCGATCAGGCTCACCTGGCCGCCGTGGCTGGCCAGCCCCGGGTTGATCTCGGTTTGCAGGTAGTAGTTGATACGCTCATTGACCGGGCTGTCAGCGTTGACGTTCGGCACCTTGGCATTGGGCGCCTTGATGGTCAATTGGCCACCCATACGATCAGTGGCGTAGTCGACCACGGCATCGTCAAGGAAGGCTTCACTGAAGGCATCGATGTACGCGGTGAAGCTCTTGAGCCCCAATGCGGTGTCTTCAGGCTTCTCTTCCCCAGGCTTGCAGTAGGCAATGCACGTCTCGGCGTACTGGGTACCAGGCTGGGTAATAAAGACGCGGATACCGATACCCGGGGTGTTCTGCTTGGACAGCAGGTCAGCCAGGTAATCGTGGGCGGCGTCGGTAATGGTTATGGCAGTCATGGAAACTCCTCACAGGCTTGCCGGCAGTTTACGCCAAATTATTACGCAGGTACAAAGTCCGAGTGTTTTTGTCGGAAAAGCATCCCGGGGGCCGCGTCCTGCTGAGTCCTTCAGCAATACCTATCTATGTAGCACTTGCGAGAATGCACATCTCTCTAGCATGACATCGCGATCTTAATTGCTCACTCGCGAGGTTTTAATGAAGCCCACACTTTCCCGACTCATGTCCAAGAGCCCACCTGCGCGCCTGTCGGACCTCGATCACCTGCTGGACCATCTGGCGAGCCTGATCCAGGGCCCGACACTTGAGAGCGCGCTGAAGTCTTACTACTGCCCTCCAGCAGACTCGGCACTGGGCCGTGAATGCAAAGCCGCTGTTCGCGTGCTTAAAATCCTGGAAGAAGATGACGACTTCAAGGCGTTCCTCAGTGCAAAACCCTCGCCCAACCACTCTCCGCTCGGCGATTTCCCTTACGACTTTCTGTCCGACCTGCTCAGTACGTCGAAATCACCTATCCCTGACCCGGCGGAGGTGTTCGACATTGGCGGTCATCCGGTTGTGTTGCGCAAAGCGCCGCTCTACTGGGCCAACCAGATAGACATCCTGCTGGACGTCTACCGCAAAGTCGGCAACGGCGTCAAAAGCGACGGCTCAGTGCGCCTTGATCTGGTATTGGCCTATTACGCAATCATACCCTCCGCCCCAGCGACCCTGGCCCACTGGAAAGCTGTGCAATATTACCTGCAGGAATATCGGGCGCTTTGCCAACTAGGTCACGATGGCCATGTCAGCGACCTGGAACACTTGCTAGGGCCTGAGGATGACAGAATCATCAAACAAGTCGTGCGCGACCTCGAGCGCGACAAGGCCCAGTCGTTGTTCGCACAAGTCGTCCCCCAGCGGTTGACCCCTGCGCAACAAGCAGCACTCGACACCACCCCCACCGTACTCCTGGAACAGATCCTCAATACCCCCGAAAACCTGGCATTGGGCCAATCCATCGCCGTGGCCCTGGACTGGTATGGCGCCAGCGATGGCCAAGCGTGCCTGCAAGCCGTCATGGTCAAACTGCTCTGGCGCGCACTCTGGCTGACGATCACGCCAGACGCCCATTCACTCAACGACAACGAACTCAAAGCGTTCATCCCCCCGGCGATCAACTATGGGTTCATTCGTCAGTCGCTGAACAAGGAGTATGAGCGCTCATTACGCCTCAATGCCTCGACGGCGCGCCTGGCCGTCTGCGTGCTCAAGGCCAATATTCCCAGTGAAGTATGGGTCGAGGGCATTCCAGATGAATTGCCTTACGGCACCTCCAGCGCATGGGTCAACTTCAAAAGCGGATTTATCCTGGCCGAGTCGGTCGCCCCGGGCTCATCAAGGCATATGACGTTCGAGCAACTGCTCAATCTGCCAGGTGAGTTCCTTCGTGTGTATGCCGACGAACCAGCACAACAAACGCTGGTGGTTGCGGCAAAAATCCAACCGACGCTCAGTTGGGCAGTAAACACTGGCCTGCTGCCCGTAAGCCGGAACGGCCACTCCAGCAAAGATATCGAACATGCATTGGCTGCCCTGGAGCAGCATGAAAGCGAGACGGTGACGGCGACGCAAAACCTCGTACTGCAACCACCCAGTCGTTTTCGTTTCAACTCGGACACTGAGTATGACCAGGCTTTCAATGACTACCTGCGAACCCCAAGAGCGGCCTACAAAACCCTGATAACAGGCTTGCTGGCGCAGTTTGCGCCGTTATGGCCGGGCAATAGCGACCGTGACGAGATCACGGTGTATTCGTTACGCCAACCGCTGCATGACGTCCAGGTCGAGCATGAAAACAAGCACAACACTGACGCCGTTCGCGGGCGCTCGGGGTTTATCCTGCGTCTGGCGAGGGCTGACCATCCGTACACCCTGCGCTACATCGAGGTATTTCCGAACGCCGGCATTGTTCGCGTGCGCGAAGACCTCAAAACGCTGTTGGTGGGCGGCGAGGTAAAAGTCGAACGTGTTGGCGGGGCCACCCGCTCAAGTCGAGGCAGCTTCAGAAAAGGTACCGAACTGCCATTCGACTGGAAAGCTTATAAAGACGCCGTGAAGCCTGAGCCCGACCAGACAGCCACCCTGATCGTCGAGCAAGTCGGGCAGGTGATGCCGGCGCTCATCGCATCCCAGGATGAGCAAGTGTCACAAGCCCCACCGCCGCTGCCCCCTGCACACCCCCTGTCACGGGCCGCCAATTTCCGCCAATCCCCCAGGATTGAGGCACTGGCTGAGATGATCGCGCGTGAGTTGTTCTTTTGCGATGAAAAGACCCTGCTGGAGAAAACACGTAAAGCCTCACGGACCATGGATATCGGCCGTGACTTTCTTGAAGACATTTCTTACTGGGGAAAAATGTTCGTGCCGTTCTGGGGCTCCATCGACGACCTGGCCTCAGGCGATCCTCAACGTATCGAGTCAGGTGGGCTCGGCCTTTTTACCGATATCGTGTCGTTCGGTGTGCCCATCGGCAAGTACATTGCCGGCTGCACGCGCGTAGTGGTCCAGGCAGGCAAGGCCGGTATCCGCCTTGCGTTGCCGCACTTCACCGCGCTGACCAGAAAGCTGATCACCGCCACGTTGCAGGAACTCAACCCCCTGGCTGCCGTGGCCGCGGTATTGAAGCTGGGGCGATTCGCCCTGATCAAACTCGGCACGGCAGCCCTGCGCCAGGCCAGCAAGGGGCTCGCGCAGTTGCGCGACGGGAGTGTCGCAGCCCGCCACATGATCTCCGTCGACCCGCGCATCTGGTCACCGGGCCAGGCCGGCGACCGCTTGTTTACGGTGGACGGTTTCCCCAACATCCCCATGCGCAATGTCGGCAGCCTGGAAGCACCGGACTATCGGCTGATTGACGCCGGCTCCAACCGTGTTTTCGGGCCACGCTTTCGCGAGCCGGTCACGGTTATCAGCAACACAAGCCCGCTGATCCGCAAGTACGCCGTGGACCCTCACTGGATTGCCGGGCTCAAGCCCGATTCCCGCGGGATCTTTTTCCGTGCGGAGTACAACCAACGGTTCATCTGCAATATCGATGACAGAGGCACGATCTCGGTGTATCAGGTGCGGGACAACTCCTACGGTTTTATCCAGGAGACCGCCGCTGGCGCCGACAACAGTTTTTCCGTGGTGCTGGTCAACCCCAGGAAAAACCGGGACTTGTCGATCACGCTATCGTCCGTGGAGCCGGGACACTGGTATTCGAGCCAGATAAAAGTCAGGGGTGGCGCTCCGGAAAAGCCCGACTTCGTCACGCCCCTGATCCTGACGAAATGGACGCAAACCAGTGAAAATGCCCTGAAAAAAACCATGGATGACTTTGTGAGGACCTACAACCTGCACCCCGACGCATTCAGGCAGTTTGTACATACCGGCGACAACCTGACGAGTCGTGGGCGCACGATGCTGGACCGAGCAGGCACCGCGCGCACGGATGTCACCTTTGATCATCTGGAGAGTTGGCGCACGACCTCCCAGAAAAACCGCAACACGCTCACCCTGGAGGGATTCGCCGCCGACCACAACCTGGACCCGAGGGCCTTTGCAGAGTATGTAAACCTGGATGGCAGCTATCGGGCAGCCGGAAAGGTACTCGCCCGGCATGCCAGCGGCGGGCAGTTCACCCCGGTGAACCACACCCATCTGCAAGCGTGGCACACCCTCTACAACTCCAATAATTCAAGCTCTTCCATGGCCACCTTTGTTGAAGCAAACGATCTCAACCCGTTGATCTGGCGCACCTATGTCAACGACAACGGCAGCCTGACCCGTGCGGGAAGAGAAATGCGGGTTTTCGGCTCAGGAGACATCGTCGACGAGCAGATCGCCAGGAAACGCCCAGCCCCGCCCGAGCCCCGGCCGGGCGGTTCGAAGCGGCCGCGCCTGGAAAACGATACGCCCCCCTTACGGCGCCGATCCACGTCTATCACCGCTTCCTACGATCACAGAATCAACAATAACGCGCCGATCCTTCAGGACCCGAACGATGTCCGGCACAGCCTGACCCGGGAGCTCGAAGGCGCACCTGAGAAAATCAAGATCACCGATGCCAATCATTTTTTTGATGAGTTCATGGGCCACCAACATATGGAGGTCAAGAGCGCTGCAACCAAAAGCATTCGCGACTGGATCGCCAGGGAAGGCAGTCACCATCGCACGCTGGATCGATTGCTTGAGGTCAAGAAGCTCGGTGAGGGCCCGGAACGGGGTCTGTCGGTGGTCGCCAGGACCGATATCAAACGCTTCGACGTCCTCGGCCCCTACACCGGCAAGTTGCACTTGAATAAGGCGTCGATGGATGCCGAGATAATGGAAAAAAGTAAAGAGGCCGTCGGTACTTATCTATTCAGGACAAACACCAACGGCGCGTTTATCAGCGGTCACGGCAACAGCAATATCCTTAGCCTGGTTAACGCGGTCAATGTACCGGGCATCCCCAACGTCGGTATCGAGAACGTGGGTTCCTTGCATGTAGGAAAGTACATGGTGTTCCTGCTCGCGTGGAGGGATATTCCTGCCGGGACGGAGTTGCTGATGGACTATGGGAAAGATTACTGGAAGTACATAAAGCCCTGAGACCGTCCCCCCCTTGCCCGTACAGCAGGTCACTCCGGCAGGCCCAGCGGGATTGTTCACCGCATCACTCCTTTTTCCCTGGGAAACCGTTGATTCCGGGGGCGCGTCAACTCTCACATCCAGCGCTTTGAAGGGATTCATGGCGCGCGACGCTCTCCCTGTCCCCTACATCAGCGTTCCTGAACACCTCACGAGGTTTTAATGAACCGTACCCTCTCCCAACTTCTGTCCAGAACCGCACCGAGGCGGCCATCGGACATTGATCATCTACTCGATTTCGTAACAAAACTGATGTTCGACGTTCCCGGCGCAACGGCGTCCACCGCCTATTATCGGCCCCCGGTGGACTCCGAATTAGGCCGCGAATGCAAAGACGCCTTTCGCGTTCTCGGCCTCCTTGAGGCCGATGAAGATTTCCTGGCGTTTGTGAATCAAACACCGAAAACCAACAACTCTCCACTCGGTGACTTCCCTTACGACTTTCTATCCCAACTGCTGAGTTCGAGCAGGTCGCCCATTCCCTCGCTGCCCGAAGTGTTCGACATCGGCGGCAAGCCGGTGGTGCTACGTCACGCCCCGCTGTATTTCGCCAACCAGATTGATGTGTTGCTGGCGATCCACCAAACCGTCGGGAACGGGATCAAAAGCGATGGCACCGTACGGGTGGATCTGGTCCTTGCGTATTACTCGATCACCCCCTTCACACCCACCACCGAGGCGCACTGGAAGGCCGTTGAAAATAACCTGCGAGAACATCGGGCGCTGTATGCCCTGGGGCATGATGGGCATGTCAGTGACCTGGAGCACTTGCTGGACCCCGAAGATGACAAGAGCATCCTGAGCGTCATACGGCAAATAGAGAGTGAGGCGCAACAGGCGCTGTTCGCCCGGGTAATGCCCAAACTGCTCACGCCTGCACAGCAAACCGACCTCGACAGCCGGCCCACTGAGCTGCTGGAGTGGATTCTCAGTCGGCCAAGGAATTTGGCGCTGGGCCAACGTATCGCCACGGCGCTGGACTGGTATGGCGCCGAAGACGGCGAAGAGTGCCCGAGCGAGGTCAAGGTAAAGCTTCTATTGCGGGCGCTCTGGTTGACGATCACGCCCGATCCCCACTCCTACAACGATAATGAACTCAAAGCGTTCATACCTCCTGCGGTCGACTACCGGCGGATTCGTCAATCATTAATCAAGGACTACCAACGCACACTGGCGCTGAGCCCGCACGCCGCGCGTCTCGCCATGTGTGTGGCCAAGGCAAACGTTGCCAGCGAAGTGTGGGTTGAGGACGTTCCTGACGATTTGCCCTATGGCACCTCCAGTGCGTGGGTCAACTTCAAAAGCGGTTTTATCCTGGCCGAGGCCATTGCTCCCGGATCGTCTCGGCACCTGACGTTCGAGCAATTGCTCAACCTGCCGGCCGAGCTTTTACGCGTGCATGCTGACAGCCCGAGGCAGCAGGCGCTGGTGGCGGCCGCCAAAGTCACACCGACGCTGACCTGGGCAGTGGAAAACGGCGTACTTCCCGTGAGCCGCTCAGGCTATTCGCGCGGCGACATCGAAAAGGCACTGCACGCGCTGGAGCAACACGAAAGCGAAATGAAGACCGCCGTGCAGAACCTTGTACTCAAGCCGCCCAGCCGCTTTCGTTTCGCCTCGGATGTCGAGTTTGATCGGGCATTTGGTGAGTACCTGGAAACCCCCCGTGCAGCTTACAAAACCCTGATCAAGGGGTTGCTTGCGCAGTATTTACCCTTGTGGCAAGGCAACATCGACTGCGATGAAGTAACGATCTATACCCTGAGAGAGCCCTTGCATGACACGCAGCTTGAACACGAAAACAAACGCAACACCGATGCCGTACGCGGGCGCGCCGGGTTTATCATCCGCATGGAATGCCCGCTGCTTCCCGGCCCTCCCAAGTACATCGAAATGTTCCCCGGCATCGGCGCCGTTCGCCTGCGTGATGACATCAAAAACCTGCTGACAGGCGGAGAAATCAAAGTTGAACGGGTGGGTTCCAGCACCCGACCGGGCCGAGGCAGCTTCAGGAAAGGCACCGAAGTACCCTTTGACTGGAATGCTTATCGCCACGCCGCAAGACCTGTCCTCGACCAGACCGCTACCTTGATCATCGAGCAACTCGGCCAGCCTCTGCCCGGCGTCATCACCGCCCCACCCACACAGCCGCCGAGCGCATCCGGCCAGCCGGCACAGGTGCAGTCGTTTGCCCCCAACACGCTGCACTCGACGCGTGCCGAGGCGCTGGCGAGCATGATCGCGCGCGAACTGTTCTTCTGCGATGAACAAACATTGCTCGAGCAAACCCGCAAAGCCACCAGAGAGATGGATATCAGCCGCGACTTTGTGGAAGACATTTCGTTTTGGGGAAAAATGTTTGTGCCGTTCTGGGGATCAATTGATGAGCTGAGCTCCGGCGATCCACAGCGAATCGAGTCTGGAAGCCTTGGTCTTTTCACCGACATCGTGTCCTTTGGTGTGCCTGTCGGCAAATACATTGCAGGGTGCACGCGGTGGGTGGTCCACGCCGGCCAGTCGGGTATCCGTCTCGCTTTACCTCATCTGTCCAGTTTGACCAAAAAGCTGGTCATTTCCATTTTTCAGGAACTCAACCCTCTGGCGGCAGTATCCGCGATACTCAAACTGGGACGCTTCGGCCTCATCAGCCTGGGCAGCATTGCGCTGCGGCATGCTCGCCTGGGCATTGCGCAGTTGCGTGACGGAGCGGTTGCGGCCCGCCATATGGTTTCAGTCGACCCGGCGGTATGGACGCCGCGTCAGGTCGGTGATCAATTGTTTACAGTGGATGGTTTTGCGAACATCCCCATGCGCAACGTCGGCACCCTTGACGCCCCCGACTACCGGCTGATCAACGCTGACTCCAATAGCGTATTCGGCCCACGCTTTCGCGAGCCTGTGACAGTCATCAGCAACAATAACCCGCTGATCAAACAATACGCGGTCAAGCCACACTTGATCAGTGGCCTCAAGCCAGACATCCGCGGTGTGTTTTTCCGACCAGAATACAACCAGAAGTTCATCTGCAACGTCGATCACAAAGGCCGCATTGCGGTATACCAGATCAGAGAGCAGGGCTACGGTTACCTGGAGGAGATTGCAGAAGGCACGCAGAACAGTTTTTCGGTGGCCCTGGTAAACCGGCGCAACAACCTGACCCTGCCTGTCAATCTGACGTCGGTGAAATCTGGGCACTGGTACTCGGTCAGATTGCAAGGCGGGGCGCCAGACAAGGACAGCATCATCCCACCATCAGTGCTGACCAAATGGTCCGAAGAAAGTGAAAACACGCTGAATCGCGCGATGCGTGCATTCGAAAGAAAACACAAGCTGGACCCCTCTGTATTTCGACAATTCGTTCACGCTTCAGACCACTTGACACCCCTTGGGCGCAAGGTCCTCGACCGTGCAACCCATGCTCGCACGGAGGTGACCTACACCGACACAGAAAGCTGGCGCGCGCTGTCGCAAACAGAACGTAATGCACTGACCCTTTCAGGGTTCTGTGCCCAACGCAACCTGGACCCCAGACTCTTTGGCGAGTACATAAACCTGCAGGGTGTCTATAGCGCTCATGGAAAAGTCTTCGCCAAAAACGCCAAAAACGAGTCGTTCAACCTGCTGACCTACAAACACTTGAACGACTGGAACAACCTTCGAAACTCCAGGGACCTGAAGCCTTTGATGACGACGTTTGTCGAACAGCATGACCTCAACCCAGTGCAATGGAGTATCTATGTCAAAGAGAACGGCAGCCTGACCAGGGCTGGTAAAAACCTACTGCAGCTCTGGCCCAACACGCCGTCAGGGCCGTTGATCGCGCGCAAAGGTTCGCTACTTATCGACGGGCCAGGCAGTCCGAAGCGCCCGCGTACCGAAGACCCGGAAATAGCCGGCCAACTCCCCTCGACATCAGTTGCCCCGTCCTACGGTCATCAGATCAACAACAATGCTGCGATTCTCCAGGACCCCAACAACGTCGAACTCAGCTTGACGAGTCGTCTGGAAGGGCCGGTTGAAAACATAGAAATCGTTGCCGACCACAACCTGTTCAACAGCTTGCCTGCCCCGCGCCGTATGAAAGTGCGCAATGCGGTGACCAAGAGTATCCAGCAATGGGTCACCGAAGAAGGCCGGCATCATGACAGGCTCGACCGTACCCTGCAGGTGGCGAAGTTACCCTACGGCCCGGAACGAGGCCTCTCGGTAGTCGCCAGGGTGGACATTGAACCCTTTGAGGTCATTGGGCCCTATACCGGCAAACTGCATGTCAACCGGCACTCGCTGAATGAAGAAATAGTGGCGAAAGGTAAAGAGGGAGCGACAGCCGTCAGCACTTTTTTATTCGAGACGGCCACCCAGGGTGCGACCCTCAGCGGCCACGGCAACAGCAATGTGCTGAGCCTGATCAACGCGACCCGCGTGCCTAATGCTGTAAGCCAGGGGATCGAAAACGTAAGGTCCGTGAGGGTCGGCAACTATATGATTTTTCTCGTCGCCTCGAAGAAAATTCCTGCCGGGACAGAGTTGCTGATGGACTACGGCAAACACTACTGGAAATACATCGGCCAGTGATCCAGCGCCGCGCCAGCCACAACCGATTAGCCGACCGTATCAATAAACGTAGCTACAGGTTCTCATACCGGTTCATGTCCAATACGCCCTCTTCCTCGGGCGTGGTTTCGTGGATGTACCGTGACAGGTCGTGGAAGTAGTTCCAGAACTGCGGATGGCTGCGGCGCACGCCCCAGCGATCGACAATTTTCTCGAAGCGTTTGGCGCTCTTGGCCTGCTCCATCTGCGCCACAAACTCCGGCACTTGCTGGGTGGGAATGTTGAACATGAAGTTCGGGTAACTGCTCAATACGCCCGGGTAGATAGTCACAGTGTCCAGCCCCGGTTGATAGCGGTAGGCCTCGCCCAACAGAAACGCTACGTTACTGTGAGCCCGGTTGCGCAGCATGCTGTAGAACACCCGTTCGCCGCTGGGCGTTTCAATGCGCAGCATGGTGGCTTCAGGCAGTTGCTCGATAACCTTGAGACCCGCCGCCGGGCGCGATGTCAGGCGGCTCAGCGCCTGCTCCGCGTCCTGCAGGGCCGATGCGATACCGTCACGCGAGCAAAAGGCGCCGGCGCAGCGGTTGATCGGGTCCGGGCTGGCATTGAGGTTGCCGTAGCGGGCCAACAATTGGTTGGCGAAGTCGCGTTTCGGATCGGTTTCGTTGAGGTGCAAGCCGCTTGGCTTGTCGTCATCGATGGCTTCGTAGTCCAGCCACAGCTTGAGCTTGCCGCTGTTCTGGTACCAGTCATCGAGGAAATCCTCGCGGGTATCGGCCGGCATCAGGCGCAGGAAGTTCTGCTCGGCGCCGTTGCGGATCAGGTCAAAGTACAAGCGTGTCTGGGCCTGGTGCGACACATTGCCGAACACGTCGAAATTCACCGCCAACTGGTAATAGGTGCGCTCCAGCAGCGGATAGTCGAACAACCACAGCGTCTGCGGCACTTCGCCGATCAGGCCCTTGTTCACCGAAGCGCTGTCGAAATGGCGGAAGATGCTCAGCAAGGCGTTGTCATTACCCGCCCACAGCGTCGACCAGCCTGGCGCCGGCAGGTCCGCATAGTTGTCACGGCGCAGGGCTTCGTATTGATTGCGCTTGTCGCGATAAGCCAACCACAGGTTCAGCACGCTGCCCACGTCATCGTTCTGCCCGGGCATGGCCAAAAGCGGCGTGGCCTGGCCGCGATAGCGGGCGTCGGTGATATACAGGTCGTGGTCCGGGTCCTGGAACAGGGTCCAGAAGTTGTCGCGAATTACGTCGGTCGCGATCTGACCACGACACACCGGCCCGCGTATGAACGTGCGCACGAAGTACTCGGCATTATCCAGCATGAACTGGTAACGGGCCTTGGCCGGGATCGCTTCGAAGGTGGCGAACGGGTTGGCACGGCTGCCGGGGCCATAGCCCGGCAGGGCTGTCGCTTGCCAGTCACCGGCGTAGAACAGCGCCTTGATACGCGCCATTTTCGCGGCGCTGAATGGGTAAGTAATATGAGTTTTATGCACGATCACGCCCTGCACCGGCCACAGCCGGTAGTACACCTGGGTGCCGGGGTCGTCGTTGGGGCGCCGCGTGGCGATCAGGTCGATGGGCTGGCCGCTCGGCGTGCGTGAGCGAACCCACTGGAAATAATGCCCCGGTTCACCGTTTTCGAAATAGAGGTGGGCGAGGAACAAATGCTCGAACAACCAGCGTGCCACCAGGCTTTCACGAGCGCCCGGCTGGTTGAACAGGTTTTCCCACTGCTGTACCTGCAGGGCTTCCCTGGCACTGGGGGCCAGGCCTTGCTCGTCGATCGGCGCACCGGAGGCCAGCCAGCGTTGCAGCGTCTGGTATTGCTGGTCGGTCAGGCCGGTGACCGCCAGCGGCATGCCTTCCCTGGGGTGACTACCGGCGTAGGCACTGAACTCACCCGGTGTCGCGCACATATTGGCGCGGTTCAAGCCCAGCACAATCTCGTCGGGAAGCTTGGCATTGGGCTGCAGCGGCGCGTTATGGCCCAGTTCCAGCAGGCGCGCCATCAAGGCGGCCTGGCTGCCCTGGGCATCCAGCACTGAATAGAAGCCCTTCTGCTGCCAGGCCTGTTTGCCGAACGCGTCATAAAACAAGCGCGTGGTCGGCGTGGCGGTGCTGCGCTCACCGTCATACACCGGCATCTTGCTCGCGCCCCGCGTCGCACCCTCGGCACTGCCCAGGTTGAGCTGGCAGGCGGAGTCGTAGCAGGCATGGCACGCCACGCACTTCTCGGTGAAGATCGGTTGGATGTCGCGGGTATAGGAAATCGTCGAAGCGGGGTGATTTACCGGCACAGCCTCTGCCTGCACGGTACTGGCCATCAAAGCCAGAACGGCGCTGACAATTAAACGAAGTGACATGTATCCGGTCCCGATTCAAGGCGTGCAGTGAAAGTGGCGATGATTCTACCTAGCCATGACTGCCTGCAACATGAGCGATATTCATGCAGAACCCATCTTGCTTAAATCCGGCACAGGTTTGTTATCATTCACGCCCCTCGAAATGCCTGACCAGAGTAGTCCCATGTCCGATCGTAGCGTTCGTCTGCAAGCCCTTCACCACGCCCTCAAGGAACGTATCCTGATCCTGGACGGTGGCATGGGCACGATGATCCAGAGCTATAAGCTCGAGGAACAGGACTACCGTGGCAAACGCTTCGCCGACTGGCCGAGCGACGTCAAGGGTAATAACGACCTGCTGGTGCTCACCCGCCCGGATGTGATCGGCGGGATCGAAAAGGCCTACCTGGATGCCGGTGCGGACATCCTCGAAACCAACACCTTCAACGCCACCCGCATTTCCATGGCCGACTACGGCATGGAAGAACTGGCCTACGAACTGAACGTTGAAGGCGCACGCCTGGCCCGCAAGATCGCCGACGCCAAGACCGCCGAGAACCCGGCCAAGCCGCGCTTCGTCGCTGGCGTACTCGGCCCCACCAGCCGCACCTGCTCACTGTCACCCGACGTGAACAACCCTGGCTATCGCAACGTGACCTTCGATGAACTGGTGGAAAACTACACCGAAGCCACCAAGGGCCTGATCGAAGGCGGCGCGGACCTGATCCTGATCGAAACCATCTTCGATACGCTTAACGCCAAGGCCGCGATCTTCGCCGTGCAAGGCGTGTTCGAGGAACTGGGCGTCGAACTGCCGATCATGATTTCCGGCACCATCACCGATGCCTCCGGCCGTACCCTGTCGGGCCAGACCACCGAAGCGTTCTGGAACTCCGTGGCCCACGCCAAGCCGATCTCGGTCGGCTTGAACTGCGCCCTCGGTGCCAGCGAACTGCGCCCCTACCTGGAAGAGCTGTCGAACAAAGCCAACACCCACGTGTCCGCCCACCCGAACGCCGGCCTGCCCAATGAATTCGGCGAGTACGACGAACTGCCCTCGGAAACCGCCAAGGTCATCGAAGAATTCGCCCAGAGCGGCTTCCTCAACATCGTCGGCGGCTGCTGCGGCACCACGCCGGGCCATATCGAAGCCATCGCCAAGGCCGTGGCCGGTTACGCACCACGGCCGATCCCGGACATTCCCAAGGCCTGCCGCCTGTCCGGCCTGGAGCCTTTCACCATTGATCGCAGTTCGCTGTTCGTCAACGTCGGCGAGCGCACCAACATCACCGGCTCAGCCAAGTTCGCGCGCCTGATCCGTGAAGACAACTACACCGAAGCCCTCGAAGTCGCCCTGCAGCAGGTGGAAGCCGGCGCCCAGGTGATCGACATCAACATGGACGAGGGCATGCTCGATTCGAAGAAGGCCATGGTGACCTTCCTCAATCTGATTGCCGGCGAGCCGGACATCTCCCGCGTGCCGATCATGATCGACTCCTCCAAGTGGGAAGTGATCGAAGCCGGCCTCAAGTGCATCCAGGGCAAGGGCATCGTCAACTCCATCAGCATGAAGGAAGGCGTCGAGCAGTTCATTCACCACGCCAAACTGTGCAAGCGCTATGGCGCCGCCGTGGTGGTGATGGCGTTCGACGAAGCCGGCCAGGCCGACACCGAGGCGCGCAAGAAAGAAATCTGCAAGCGCTCCTACGACATCCTGGTCAATGAAGTCGGCTTCCCGCCGGAAGACATCATCTTCGACCCGAATATCTTCGCCGTCGCCACCGGCATCGAGGAGCACAACAACTATGCCGTCGATTTCATCAACGCCTGTGCCTATATCCGTGACAAGCTGCCGTATGCGCTGACCTCCGGTGGCGTGTCCAACGTGTCGTTCTCGTTCCGGGGCAACAACCCGGTGCGCGAGGCGATCCACTCGGTGTTCCTGCTGTATGCGATCCGCAACGGCCTGACCATGGGCATCGTCAACGCCGGCCAGTTGGAAATCTACGACCAGATCCCGGCCGAGTTGCGCGATGCAGTGGAAGACGTGGTGCTCAACCGCACCCCGGACGGCACCGACGCCCTGCTGGCGATTGCCGACAAGTACAAGGGCGACGGCAGTGTCAAGGAAGCCGAGACCGAAGAGTGGCGCGGCTGGGACGTCAACAAGCGCCTGGAACATGCGCTGGTCAAGGGCATCACCACCCATATCGTCGAAGACACCGAAGAGTCGCGCCTGTCGTTCGCGCGCCCGATCGAAGTGATCGAAGGCCCGCTGATGTCGGGCATGAACATCGTTGGCGACCTGTTCGGCGCCGGCAAGATGTTCCTGCCACAAGTGGTGAAATCGGCCCGGGTGATGAAACAGGCCGTGGCCCACCTGATCCCGTTCATCGAGCTGGAGAAAGGCGACAAGCCGGAAGCCAAGGGCAAGATCCTGATGGCCACGGTCAAGGGCGACGTGCATGACATCGGCAAGAACATCGTCGGCGTGGTACTCGGGTGCAACGGCTATGACATCGTCGACCTCGGCGTGATGGTGCCGGCGGAGAAGATCCTGCAGGTTGCCAAAGAGCAGAAGTGCGACATTATCGGCCTGTCCGGCCTGATCACGCCGTCCCTGGATGAGATGGTGCACGTGGCCCGTGAGATGCAGCGCCAGGACTTCCACCTGCCGCTGATGATCGGTGGCGCCACCACCTCCAAGGCGCATACGGCGGTGAAGATCGAGCCCAAGTACAGCAATGACGCGGTGATCTACGTCACCGATGCCTCCCGTGCCGTGGGCGTGGCCACCCAGTTGCTGTCCAAGGAACTGAAGGCCGGTTTCGTCGAGAAGACTCGCCTGGAATACATCGACGTGCGCGAGCGCACCTCCAACCGCAGCGCCCGCACCGAGCGCCTGAGCTACCCGGCGGCCATCGCCAAGAAGCCGCAGTTCGACTGGAGCAGCTACACCCCGGTGGTGCCGACCTTTACCGGCGCCAAAGTGCTGGACAATATCGACCTCAACGTCCTGGCCGAGTACATCGACTGGACACCGTTCTTTATCTCCTGGGACCTGGCCGGCAAATTCCCGCGCATCCTTGACGACGAAGTGGTGGGTGAAGCCGCCACCGCGCTGTACGCCGACGCCCGGGAAATGCTCAGGAAGCTGATCGACGAAAAACTCATCAGCGCCCGTGCGGTGTTCGGCTTCTGGCCAACCAACCAGGTGCAGGACGATGATCTGGAAGTCTACGGTGACGACGGCCAGCCGATTGCCAAACTGCATCATTTGCGCCAGCAGATCATCAAGACCGACGGCAAGCCGAACTTCTCCCTGGCCGACTTCGTCGCGCCTAAAGACAGTGGCGTGACCGACTACATCGGTGGCTTTATCACCACCGCCGGCATCGGCGCCGAGGAAGTGGCCAAGGCCTACCAGGACGCCGGCGACGACTACAACTCGATCATGGTCAAGGCCCTCGCCGACCGCCTCGCCGAAGCCTGCGCCGAATGGCTGCACCAGCAAGTGCGCAAGCATTATTGGGGCTACGCCAGGGACGAGCAACTGGACAACGACGCGCTGATCAAGGAGCAGTACAGCGGCATCCGCCCTGCCCCCGGCTACCCGGCGTGCCCGGATCACACTGAAAAAGCCCAGTTGTTCCAACTGCTCGACCCTGAGGCCCGTGAAATGCAGGCCGGCCGCAGCGGCGTATTCCTCACCGAGCACTACGCGATGTTCCCGGCGGCGGCGGTCAGCGGCTGGTACTTTGCCCACCCGCAGGCGCAGTACTTTGCGGTGGGCAAGGTCGACAAGGATCAGGTTGCCAGCTACACCGCACGCAAAGGCCAGGACCTCAGCGTGACGGAGCGCTGGCTGGCGCCGAACCTGGGCTATGACAACTGACGGCCTGCCCGGCTCGTCACTGCCGTGACGACGGACCCGGCTGTGGCGACGCCGGGCCTGACTGTGGTAACGCCGGGCCTGCCGCCTGCAACGCCTCGACCTCCCTGCGCGACAAATCCAGCAGCCGCTGCACCCGTGCGCTACTTCGCTCAACCTCCAGCTGGGTGATTGCCGCGTCGTAGCGCGCCTGGAGGTCGGTACCCGGCAGCCTGCCAACATATTCGTCCTCCACACCCTCATGGCGTGCGGCAGCTTCGTTGCTCAGGGTCTGAAACTCATCGGGGTAGCGTTCCTCCAGGTATTTGGCCCAATAGTCGCGGGCAACCAGGCTTTCATAGAACGCATCCGACGCTTCGGCCGCAAGCACCCGGGCACGGGTATCGATCACCAACTGCCCGCTGATCGGTCGACCAAATGCCATATGCTTGGGTTGACCCGGCAGCTCAAGCCCGTCGGGCCAGCCACGCGTCATGCCGATCCGGTATTGCAGCCTCACTTCGGCTCGGTCCCGCCCTACGGCATTGGTCTCGGCCAATCCATCGACCTGGTCCAGCCGGAACAATTGCCGGGACAGTTGCAGCAGACGTTGGCCCCTTGTCTGCAAATCGAGCGTCGCAACCCCGCTCAGCACATCCGATTCGAACACCAGCACTTCCATTGAGCTGAACGTGAGAATGCGTCCGTCGATACAGGTGCCGTGGGTTTCAGAGGCCACGAACAACAGCTCTCGCATCTGCGCATCGCCGGCAGCCGCGTCAATCACAGTCCATACCCGCCGGGTCAGGTCAGCCGCCACATACCGGTACTCATCGGTATCGCGCAGTCGTTCGAGCAGATGGAAAAACCGCTCATGCCCCGGTTCATCGACCAATTGCTGCCACAACTGCCGCCTGGAGACGGCCAGGTCCTGCGGCGAGTGCTCCAGCCACGACGCCAATACCGTCTCCCCCGTATCCCCGACTGGATCAAGAATGACTTCCAGCGGTTCGTAAGCATCGCCTTCGTCATCCTCACTGCGAGAACCCAGGCCGTCCTCATCGAACCCTGCAATCGATCCGTCGATCTCGCTCCTGCTCCACCCCATCACAGCCCCTGTGCCATACCCCCTTAGCAGTTCGAAACTTTCACGTGAAAGGGACTCGTTTTCGGACAGGTCGGTGCCCTGTACCAGTACGTCGTGGCTGCCATCGAGCAATTCCTCGGGAAATGTTTCCAGGTCGTTGCCGCACAGGTTCAGCGTGCGCAGACTCGGCGTGTTCAATGCGCCGCCTGGCCAGTTTGCAAGGCTATTGTAGCTAAGGTCCAGGTGCTCAAGCCGAGTGAAGGCCTGGGTGCTGAACTCACGCAGGTCATTTCTGGACAGGTCCAACCGGCGCAAGTGATCGCCCCCCAATTGGCGATACAAAGGCTGAGGATCGCTGATGGCATTGGAAGCCAGTTCCAGCTCCTCGAGCTGAGTCATGCGCGCCACCGCTTCAGGAACGGCGCCAAGGCTATTACCACTGAGCATCAGTTTGCGCAACGCGGGAAAACTATGCAGAAAACCTTCGGCGCCCGACACGGTGCACTGCACACCGGTTAAATTCAGCGTATGCACATTATTGAACTGCACCGTGAGTTCGGGCAGGTCACGGGCTTGCAGGCCGTGCAGGCTCAGCGCATAACCGTCCTCGGCTGAAACACCGGTTTGCCAGCACTCAACAATATTGAGCGCGATCCGTCGACGCTGGTCAGCCACCTGGCTGAAGTCTGCGAGATCGGTATCGGGCAATTCGCATTTATACAGCCAGCCGTTCAACTGGCGCGTCACAGACGTGTATTCCTCGTGCCAGGCAGTCAACAGGCTATCGATCTGTGAGTCACTCATGCCTCCCTCGCGCAGTTTCTCGATCCATTGCTGCGCGCTTTGTTCACTTACCGATGGGCTGATCTGCTGCAGTCGTGGGACAAACCCTTCAGCCCCTTCGGCCACTGCAATCGGCTCGGGCAATGGCAACAGATAACGGGCCATCGTCAAGGCCGTTTCCCGCGGGGGAAATACCTGCGGTATATTTTGCGCTTCAAAACCTGCCAGTGCGCCCGCCGGTAAACCCTGGGCGCTCTCGACCCGCTGGCGCGCAGCCGCCAGCGCAGCCTCACCCGAGGTACTGAAGGGGTTACCCGACAGGTTGGTTTTCATCAGAATCGTTTCGTTGGCCAACACCTGAGGCGGCAAGGTCACCAGCCCATTGTCCCGCAGGTCCAGCCAAGCCAATTGCGGCAGACTCTCTGCGCCAATCGGCCAGGTCTGCAAGCTTGAACCGCGCATATTCAGCGCCTTGAGCTGCCTCAACGCGCTCACATCGATCCCTTCGAGCGGCGTGTTGCTACGGCTCAAATCCAGCAGTTCCAGGCTGCCCAGATCACTGAGTTGTGCCTGCAGTGCAGGCATCGCGAGGCTGTTATTAGCCAGGTCGAGCCGGGTCAAGCCGGGAAGATCGCCAGCACCAATGGGTATTTCAGTCAAGCCAACCCCGTTGAGTTCGAGGGATTGCACACCGCTGAATGTACCGATGAACGCGCGCGTCTGCTCGGGCGTTTCCCCCACCCAGCCCATGCGTAACGTGCGTACATGAGCAAAACTGGCTGCCGGTAACTGGGGCAGCTCAACGCTGCTCACTTGCCCCCCAGAGCTCATCACTGGATACACCGGTCCTGGTAATTCGAGTACTGACGCCTTGCCCGCTATGCCATATCGCTCACCCACCGCCTCCCACCAATTGGCTTCAAGCTCGGTCACCACATGAGCACTGGGTCCCACCTGCCATGGCCTGGACCGTAACCTCAACTGCCGCACAGTGTTGACAGGCGGGTAGTAGAACGACTCAAAAAGGCTGGCGTACTGATCGCTTATGCCGTCAATCAGGGCCACCCGTGCCTCTGGGGTCTGCGCGGCGGCCATTATTTTTTCATTCAGTGCGTCAGCCAAAACCCTATTGCCACTCAGGGAGGCCAACTCTCCCTTGGCATAGCCACTGACCATCTGGTGCAAATCGACCAGGTGCCCGAGCTCGCGATAAGCGCTGGCATACTCAAAGGCCGGTCGGAAGGTTTCGCGGGTGAACTTCGACCAGTCCATCGACAGCCCCGCCCACAGTCGCTCATGCCCGCTATACAGCGTGTCAGGCAGCGCGCTAATTGCGGTACGGCTCAAATCGAGACGCTCCAGATGAGGCAGGTTCTCGACATTGGTCGGCCAGTGGGAAAGGCCTATAGGTGCGTCAATTTTCAGCCGGCGCAACTGCGTCAACGCGGACACGTCAAGGGGTTTGAGTGCATCCATGGAGAAGCCGCGATAATCGATATGCAACGCCTCCAGCGAAGTCAGGGTATTGAGCCTCGAGAGAAACTCCGGCGCCAGGTGCTCCGCTCCCGAGCCGAACGTCAAGCTTTTGAGACCGGTCATCCTGGAGACCGCCGGGGGCAGTGTCGTCAGCGACAATCGGGGCGTCTGGGAGAACGCCCCCCAAAATTGGGACGTATCGCCAATCGACAGCGTCTGCACTTCAGGAAAACGCACCAGGAAAGCGTCAATCGCAGCATCGTTCATCGTCCTTCCGAGTACCGTCAAATCACGAATATGGGAAAAATCGGTCGTCAAGGGCGGCAGATGCTCTTCGATATAGAGCTGCAAGCGATCGGCGCCAGCCACCTTTCCTGCCAACGGCTCCATCCGCCAGGCCTCCTTCAACTGATGTGCCAAGCGGGCTTTTTCATTGAAGAGGGCAGTGCCGGCAGCCGTGCCGCCCTGGGTACCGACCCACCCGTCGAGTGTCGACACCAGCGTGGTGTATTCACGCTCACGGGTTTGCAGATAGTTGAAGATTGTCCTGTTGTCCTTGCCCTGCGCTCGCAGGCGGCGGATATAGTCCGCGGCCGGCTCATCGCTCAAGCCATACAGCGCTTGCACGCGTGACTCAAGGCTCGGGCCCAGGCCCGCACCTCGTCCGCTGGCGTAATAGCCCAGCAACTTGTCCTTGACCCGTACGGGTGGTTTGAACCCTTTGCGCTGCGGCTCGAGCAGCCGTACTGTCTGGTTACGATAAAGGTCTGCGGACTCGATGATCTTGTCGCGCAGCAGCGCGTTTTGACTCACATCCGGCACACCCAGGCCCTGACGCACCTCATCGGGCATGGCATGCATGAGCGAGGCATAAAAGTTATCGCCCTGGGTGGGCAGGCTGTTGAGTTCTTCCCCACGCTCATTGAGCGCCTGGAAGCGCGGGCCTTTTTTCACCAGGTACTTCTTGCTTCGGGCCGTATCACTGCCGATGCTGTCCAGTAACACGCCACTGTCAGTGTCTTCGCGTACTTCCAGGCGCAAGGTGTCCGGCCAACCGGGCAGTTTCTCGAGGGTGTGCAATGCCAGCCGACGGCTGTCCGCCGAGGCCATGGTTTCGCTGCGTAAACCGGCATACGCCCGCGTCTGTCGCCCTTGAAGCGCGTACCAGCGCGCCTCTTCGAGCATGGCCAAAGGCGCCCGGCGCGTCGCTTCCAGACGTTTGAGGTCAAGCGCGGAAGCGTGAGCCAGGGTGTCCTCGGCGGCAGCTTCGCTGAGCCCGGGACAGATACGTTGCAGCAGTTTGACCTGGCTGCCCGGCGGCTCGGTTCCCGCGTAAATACTGTCAAAAATATCCGGTTTGCGTGCCTGGGCATACTCGGCGATTTGCTTGCTGAACTCCTGTGGCCGCAGATCACGTACGCGAGCACCTTCGCCGCCCAGCAGACGGGTCACCTGAGCCTCATCCAGCGCGGCCAGAATCACCGAGGGCAGTTTCCCGCCCAGTACATCGGCGCGGGTGATCTGGATCGGCGCCTGCGCAACCGCTCCACGCGCCAAGCGACCAGAACCGTATTTCACCGAGTTGCCAACGAGTTCAGGCCCTTCGAATACCTCCAGTACCTGAGTCCTCGGCCAACGTGGCATCTCGGTGACCAGAGGCAGTGCAAATAAATAATGGTCGTCGATCGGTTGGCTGCCCCGCAACTGCGCGATCACCTGCGAACTGCCTGCGTCGGCCTTGAACAGACGCATGGCGTCCAGCAGTTCCGGCGGCGGAGCCGCGAGGTCCGTGTGCATCTTACGCAGAGCACTGTCGCTCACCCCGCTGACATCCGCGACCTTGAGCAACTCAGCATCGGAAAACGCTTCGGTTTCATGGCCCATGCGCCGCAACAGCGTCAGGCGATCCCACTCGGCAGGTCGCTCAAGGGTATGACGCCAAGCGCCCCGGGCGTTGCTTTGCAGAACCGGCTGGTACACCTCGGAGTTGGTTGGGTGCTTGATCCGCCACTGCTTGATCGACTCATCGAAAACCTGCTCATAAGCCTGACCGTCCTGGCGAACATAGGTCTTGCCATTGAGCGTGTATTGGCCCATCGCGTTGGGCCCTGACGCCGCCTCCAGCGTCACGGGGCTTTCATAGCCGGTCAAATCCGGCTTCCACAGGCGCATCTCACCATTGGGCAGGGTCACGGGACTGAGGTTTTCGATGACCGGTTCAGCCTTGACAGCCCGGAATTTGCTCACCGCCACTCCCACACCGGCCATGACGGCGATCTGGGCGAGATTTTCCGCCACATCCACCAGATGCGCCTTGGCCGCCCGTTTATCACCCTCGGCCCAGTCGGCCACACCTTCGATGGTCTCCGAGAGCAATTGCTCAGCCATCACTGCCAGCATGACTTCACCCAACACGGGCACGAACATGGAGACTGCGTTGAGCGCCAGCATGCCGATTTCGAACAGGTGCGCCAGCTTGGCCTCGCGCGCCTTTGCATCCACGTCAGCGGTGGGCACTGCATGGGCACGGGCGTCGGCCAGGACCTTGTCACGGTGCTTTTCGTACAGGAAGGGCCAAAGGTCGAGCAGCCCGGAAAAGGTGCCTGTACCGCGGTAAGGCATCAAGTTACCGGGCGCCAGGTAAGGGTCGCTTACCGACTCCATCTTCGCCGGCTTTTCAGGGGGCAGCTCTCTGATACGGGTGATCGGCGATAGCCCGAACACGAACTCCACGACCGATCGCCAAGGCGAGGTCAACGGGCCACTGGGAGAATCGGCAGACTTTTGCGTGAACTGGCTGAAATAGTAGGGCCTCTGATCATAGGGCAGGAACTGGCTAAAGAACTTCTGGTATGCCGTTGGCGCGGGGTCATCGGCCGCCATGCCCGCACGGTCAGTGAACTGGCGTTTGCACTCGTCGCGCATTTGTTGGCGGGAGGTATAGCGTTTGAGTGGGTGATCCGGGTGATTGGGGACGTAGAGGATCAACTCGTCGCTGTAGCGGTCACCGATTGAAAAATAGACGCAGCCCGTCAGCCTTTTTTTCATCAGGCTCATGTCGAGAAGCCAGACCCGCTTATTGCCGAGCGTGGGGTAAACGTTACCGTTGATCACCGACAGGATCATGGTGTAATCCGCAGGCTCGATATCTCCATTGACCACGGCGCTTTCAGCGGCGGCCTTCATGGCCGCTTTCTGGCTGGCGATGAAGTGTTGCTCAAGAGGCGGTTGAGGGCGCGTGTCGACCGGTGCGAAGAACGACTTCAGGTAAGTCTGATACTGCGCGCCGATATCAAGGCTGCGGCACAGGGTCATGAATTGGCTGACCGTCAGGCTCACGGTGGCCGGCTCAAAGGTGCCAGGCGTGGCGGTCTCCAGCACAAACGTTGAGTTCTTGTGGTAAGCGCCAGGTTTGCATTCCCAGGCCTCGAAATTGTGTTGAGCCGCCTGCAGCATCGACAGTTTCAGGACCTCGAACGAGGTGAGCTCCACTTCAGCGACACTGATCTCCAGTGGCTTGCGCAGGCACAGGAAGGTCTTGTCGACATCGGCCTGCACCTGGTACTGGTCTTTCAACGCCTTGAGCAGCAAAGGCCTGGCGAATGCGTCGACGTCCTTGAACGTCGCCATGGTGGTGTCCAATTGGACCTGGGCGATAGCGCTGGCTATGACGCTGGCGTTGACGCTGTTGCGCTGTGCGGGCGTGGCGTCCGTGTACCACTGCGGCACTGCCGCGACGGTGTCTTTAAGCGCCGACCGGCGCGCAGGTGTTGCCTCGACCAGCCATTGGGGCACGGCCTTTTCGAGAAAGTCGCCGTGAATGCTCTGCGTCGCTGCGAGCGGCTTGGCAACGGCGGAACCAGGGGATGAATCCGGCATGGTGTCACTCCTTTGAAATGGAATGACAGAACATCACGGGGCTCAAGGTGCCAGGTGGTGCATATATGGTCGGCACCGCACGCGAGCGGTCGCAACATCGGCCCTGCTCGCGGTATCCGAATACCGCACCGGCAATGGCGAAAGTCGATTTCCTAATGGTGTCTCCATCATCGACTTCAGGACAGGAAAGGACTTTGCCATGCCCCCTCCAAACACCCCCACGCCTCTGAGCCAATTACCTGCCCAGGCAGTCCATCAACGTTTCGCCACACGCCCGGCCTTGTACTCAGTGGTCTTCAATGCGCTGCGCAGCCGCATTCTGGAGCGCTACCCCTCCCTGGAGCTGGACTTGCTCAGGGTCAAGCTGGCCAGTCCAACCCCCTCCGGCACTTATACCTACCGACCGCTGATGGAGGTCGCTATCGCGCAGGTACTGGACCCGCAGCTGCTTGACTGGCGCTCAAAACGCGAGCTGCCGTACTACTTGACGCAACTGCCACCGGCAATCCTCAAGCCGGCAGCGCTGCCCCTCATCGACATGCAGGTCATCGCAGGCATCATCGACCAAGTGCGAGCTTCGCTCTACCTGCATTTTCAGCATGACCTGGCTGATTACTGGAGCGCCATCGACAGCCACGGCCGCAGTCGCTGGCAATGGCTGAGCGAGTTTCTCAACGGCCAGATGACTGCCGCAGCGGCCGGTCAATCAAGCCTGAACAAAGACCAACAGGACATGCTGACCGCCGTCGCCACCTGGCCGGTGCGCGTTGAACGCCTGCCCCACGCCACACCCACCACCCATGTCTATTTCATTGAAAGCACACTGTCCAAAGGCGCAGAAGAAACCCGCCTGCTGAGCCCGGACCTGCTGTTGATACGTGATCAAAACGTTCTGCTGCAAAGCGTGGACGGCGTGATCGAGGCGTTTGCCTCAATCGATGACTTCAGTGACGCCTGGGGCGCCAGGATGCAGCGCCAGTTCCAGTTCGACCAGCTCACCTGGAAACGCAACGAACCTGATGGCAACGTGTTCGAACAACAGGCCGGCCTGATCCTCAATCAGCAGTTGGAAGACCTCGCCACCCTGACGTTCCAGGGCCAGGACGAAAAAACCCTTGAGCGGCGCCTGGACACGCTCACGGACCCGGCGGTTCTCTTTACCCAGGTCAAGACACCTGCCGCCCCGTTGCTGCAGAAGATAATCGACCAATTGCCCGAATGGCTCACGCAAGCCAGCGCCGACGACCGTTTTGCCTACCATCGGCACCAACAGGACATGGCAAGGGTGCTGCGACAAAACCAGGGGCGCTCGTTCAACGAGGGCATTGAAAACATCCACAGCTTCAGCCGCGCTGCATTGCGCAAGCAGATGCAAACCGATCATGGCGACTTCGACCCCGACGAGGTGGTACTGGACTTCGCCGTGGCGGCCGGCTATCCAGGAGGCGCCGGCATTATCGACCATGTGCAAATGTCGCTGACGCAACTGGCGCTGAAGAACCTGGCCGGCAAACCCAAGGGCACCCTGAAGATCTCAGCCAAAGGCGCCGAGGCGCTGCCGACCTGGCTCGACGAAGATTACCTGTTGGGCAGTACCGGGTTGATCCAGCGTGTCGACATAGGCAGTACCTATCCACACACCATCAAAGACCTGCTGCTGTCCGACAGCGCCGACGCGCGGCGCCGGGAAACGCTGTTTACCCGCGAACTCAAGGTCAAGCTGCCGATGCAGGCGCTGGAATACAAGATCCGACAGCAGCACGGCGTCACCGTGACGGGTTATCGCTATGTGAAGGCATTGATGGGCGAGATGCCCTCGGACCGGCTCGTCGATGGACAGGAGATCGTCCTGCGCCCCTTGGCCTTGTGCCGCAAGAGCGGTGCCCAGCCCGATGAAGTCAACAACGTCTTTATTATCGAAACCAAAGGCGCCAGTGCGGGCCCGCACCTGCTGTATCGGCCGCTGTATATCGACTGCCTGCATGAATACCCGACACGTCCGGCGCTGCTGGACGCACTGGCCGCACCGGGCGAGCTGCAAGACAGCGTGCTGACCTGGCTGAGCGACAGGGCTCGCCCCATCTACGCCAACGGCGGTTTCAGAGAACCGCACATCATTCGCTTCCTGCCCGGGGATGAGTTCAGCCCTCCCCGGCAACCTGTGCCCGCAAGCCTGGCGGTCGATGAAGGCGCTGGAGAGTGGCTTCAATCACAGGTCAACGGCCAGTTGTTGAACCACCTGTACGGCAGCACCGCACGCGCACTGGTCGACCTGGCTGATCGCGAGTCGGTTTCCAACGGCGAGAGCCGCTGGGCCATCGTGATGGAAGGCGCGTGGCTGCTGTTCAATACATTGCTGTTGCCGCTGGTGCAGGGCCCCGCCATGTTGGTGGGTTGGTTCATGGTGCTGGTCGCCAGCCTGGAGCAG
>NZ_CVTX01000026.1:0-9155 GCF_900005715.1 Pseudomonas sp. 34 E 7 | reverse complement strand
AGCAGCCGTTACCGCAGAAACGGATATGTACTCAGTCTGATCCAGCATCCTGGTCGGCCCAGAGGCCGCCATCGGGGGCAAGCCCCCTCCCACAAGGGATCTGCGCTAACCGACTGGCATTGGGGCAAGCCCCCTCCCACAGGGGATCTGCGCCAACCGACTGGCATTGGGGCAAGCCCCCTCCCACAGGGGATCTGCGCCAACCGACTGGCATTGGGGCAAGCCCCCTCCCACAGGGGATCTGCGCTTAACCGACCGGCATTGGGGCAAGCCCCCTCCCGCAAGATTCCGCGTCAGGCTTCAGACCGAAACAAAGAAGAAACTCGCAATCAGCGCCATCCCCACAATCCACACCAGCGAACGCAACATCGCCCAGTCCGCCAGGTAGCAAATGATGTACAGCAGGCGGCTGGTGATAAACAGCACCGCCAGCACATTGATCGTCACCAACTCGGCCGTACCGGCCAAGTGGGCGATAATCACCGCCGCCGCAAAGGCCGGAGTCACTTCAAAGCTATTGAGCTGCGCATTGTGGGCACGCTTGGCAACGCCTCCGACCGTGTCCAGAAACGCGCGCGGGTCGCGGTTATGCCGTAGCTCAAACTTGCCCTCGCTGAACTTGGCCACACCCGTACACAGGTACGGCAGAAATATCGCAATCAACACACACCAGAAAGCCACTGTCATCAGTCATTCCCTTTTAAGATTTATCAAGGCAGTCAAAGCTTCATCACCCATGTGCCAATCAGCCCCACCCACAAGCTATGAGCCGTGACCGGCCGAAAGGTTCTTTCAGGTAATTGCACCTGTTTATACTAAACGACTTCTTATACCAAACGACTTCGCGACGCACGCTGTGCGCCTCTACGTCCCCGCCCCAAGGACCCCGGATGCTTGAACTTGTTGCCGCCTTCATTTGCCTCACCACCCTGCTCACTTATGTGAACTTCCGTTTTATCGGCCTGCCGCCGACCATCGGCGTGATGGTCACTGCGCTGCTGTTTTCGTTGCTCCTGCAAGGCCTCAGTTTCATCGGCTACCCGGGCCTGGAGGAACGCATCCAGCAACTGATCGGCCAGATCGACTTCGGCGATTTGCTGATGAACTGGATGCTCTCGTTCCTGCTGTTCGCCGGCGCGTTGCACGTCAACTTGAGCGACCTGCGCAGCTACCGCTGGCCCATCGGCCTGTTGGCGACCTTGGGCGTCTTGATCGCTACCGTCGTGATCGGCAGCCTGGCGTACTACATTTTTGCCCTGTTCGGCTGGCACGTGAGCTTCCTGTATTGCCTGTTGTTCGGCGCGCTGATCTCACCCACCGACCCGATTGCGGTGCTGGGTGTGCTGCGTACCGCCAATGCGTCGAAGCCGCTGAAAACCACTATCGTCGGCGAATCGCTATTCAACGACGGCACAGCGGTGGTGGTGTTTACCGTGCTGCTGGGCATCGCGCAGTTGGGTGAAACACCGACCCTGGGCGCCACCGCAATGCTGTTCGCCCATGAGGCGATTGGCGGCGTGGTATTCGGCGGGCTGATCGGTTACCTCGTGTACCTGATGATCAAGAGCATCGAACAACACCAGATCGAAGTCATGCTGACCCTGGCGCTGGTGATCGGCGGCTCGGCGATGGCCACCGAGTTGCACGTCTCGGCACCGATTGCGATGGTGGTGGCCGGCCTGATCATCGGCAACCTGGGGCGCAAGCTGGCGATGAACGACATGACGCGGCGCTATCTGGATGGTTTCTGGGAGTTGCTTGACGACATGCTCAACGCCTTGCTGTTCGCACTGATCGGCATGGAACTGCTGCTGTTGCCCTTCAACTGGCTGCACGTATTGGCGGCCAGCTTGCTGGCGGTGGCGATCCTGCTGTCACGCCTGCTGACCGTGGCCCCGGCGATCCTCCTGCTGCGACGCTGGCGCACGGTCCCGCGCGGCACTATCCGCATCCTCACCTGGGGCGGGTTGCGCGGCGGCGTCTCGGTAGCGCTGGCCCTGGCATTGCCGCTGGGCCCGGAACGCGACCTGCTGCTGAGCATCACGTATATCGTGGTGCTGTCGTCGATCCTGCTCCAGGGCCTGAGCATCGGCAAACTGGTCAAGCGCGTGACCCGGGGCGAACCCGAGGCCACGGCCGAAGAACATCACTGATCCTTGTCGACCTGCTGCGGATGCCTCGGGTCCGCAGCCTTCTTGCCCGGCAAGCTGCCCTCACTGCGAATCTGTGCATGGCTGATCAATGCAAAGATAAAGCTGCCACCGATGATATTGCCGGCCAGGGTGGGGCCGGCAAATACCAGCCAGAAGTCATGCCACGACAGTTCACCGGCAAACACCAGGTATGACACTTCCGCCGAGCCCACCACGATGTGGGTGAAATCGCCCAACGCCATCAGGTAGGTGATCAGGATGATGATCCACATCTTGGCGCTTTCCATCGACGGAATCATCCACACCATGGTGGCGATCATCCAGCCGGAGACGATGCCCTTGGCGAACATCTGGCCGGCGTCGTTTTCCATGATCTTGCGCCCGATTTCGAGGAAGGCCATGTCGGTCTTGGTGTCGAATATCGGCAGGTGCAGCATCACGTAGGCCACCAGCAGGGTGCCACACAGGTTGCCCACCAGCACCACCGCCCACAGGCGCAACAGGCGCCCGGCATTGGCCAGGGTCGGCTTGCTCATCACCGGCAACACGGCGGTGAGGGTGTTTTCGGTAAACAGTTGCTGGCGCGCAAGGATCACCGCGAGGAAACCGGCGCAATAACCAAAGCTGGCGATGACCTTGAACGCTTCGCCGTCCGGCAGGCGCGAATTGAGCAATCCCATGGCCATCAGCGACAGGCCCATGGTCAGGCCGGCAGCCAGCGCAGACCACCACAACGCCGCGACGCTGCGCTCCAGTTCCTGGTCGCCCTGGGTACGGATGATTTCGTGCAGCACCGCCGCGCGGGGCGGCTGGTTTTCGTCTACGTCCTGCTGTTCTTCCTGCGACAGATTGGGGGTTTTACCTGCTTCGTCGGTGGCCATGATTATCCGGAGTCCAAGGGGGGCGTGTAGCTACGACACGCGGCCACCGTACCTGTTCAGTGGCCCCGCAACTAAACCGGAATCCTCCAGGCCCTGGCCATTTGTACCGTGGTCAAACCGGACGCTTTATCCCATGGTTTATTACGTGCGCTATAGCGCTCGCCGAGGGTGTCGAGCACACGATTGAACTCGCTGGGCGTGGTAGCCCACCCCAAGTCTTGAGCCGTACGATGGAGCAGTTCGACATTGGCCTCGGGTTGGCCAGGCCGAAACAACGAAGGGTAGATCACCTCCCGTGTGAAGTTGTCTGCCTTGATCGCAATATCGCGCACGCCCATCTGGGCGACAGCACCGACGAGGACTTTGGACACCGGCGGCGCACTGCCTGCGACCTGCCTGGCCGCCATTTGCAGCAATTGCTGAAAGTTGCGCTGATCGGCGCCATTGAGTCGCCCTGCCAACCAGTCGATTTGCTCAGGCCGTTGTACAAGGGCATCCAGGTTGCGCAGCGCTGATGAGATTTGCGGCGTAAACATCAACGTATCGTGGGTCTGATTCGCTTCGGTGATCGCCTGATCCAAGGCTTGCAACGCCTGCTGCGCGTTGCTTCTGAACGTCAGTACATCTACGGCGGCCGCATCTTTTTGCAGCGCCGACTGAACGCTGGCGAGCAGTCGATCATCCATGGCCAGCACGGCGTCATGCAGGCTTTGAAACCCATGATGCTCAAGGGCTGTGGAGCGGCGCTCCAGATGCATCTCCACCGCTTGACGCGCCTTGGCCTGCAAATGTTGCTTGTGCTCATCCTGCATAATGAAGTTGACGGTGCCGCCGAGCAGGCCGCGAAAATCACCTTCTTCGGTCTTCAGCGGCAGTGTGACGACTTGATCGGCAAACGCTTCGAGCTTTTTCTCCTGGAAGGCTTCAGCGGCCGAATGCGCAACACCGGTGACGCGATCGGCCACACTGCTGAGAAAGCTGCCGCTTCGCGCCGGTGTCTCGCTGGTGCTGGGCTCAAACTTGACGATCAACGCTTCAGGCTTGTTCAAGGGACTATCGGGAAATGACCTGTGCACCACACCCGGCGCCGGGGTATTGAGCAATAAGCCACCGTCCTTGAACGCGGTGATTTCACCTGAGGCCTGAAAGCCATGACCTTGTTCCACGGGGCTTTTGAACACCACCGGCAAGGAACCGGAAATATGCGCCGCCCGAGCGATGTCCATCTGTGGGGTCAGATCGGCATTGAACACCACCAACTGCGGGCGCTCGGCAAACATACCGGTGCCGGTGATACTCAGCTGCTTGATCGCGGGGATATACCGGTTCAACACCTCAAGGTCACCGAACGTCGGTGCGCTGCCGGCACTCAACTTGTCGGCAATCTTCATCACTTGCGCGGGCCGGGTGTCCCGAGGGCTTTGCGCGATATGCGCAAGCAGCGACCGGCGCGACTCATTTCGGATCATCTCCTCCAGAGGACAGGCTTCAGTTTGCAGGCGCGGCAACAATGTCACCAATAACTGAGACACATGGCCGACGGGGCCGGGCAAGCGGCCGATGAGCGTGCCGAGTGTGCTACTGGCGTCCTGCATCCACGCCGTCACGGTATCCGTGCTGTTGAGCAGGCTCGGCAGATCAATGCTATCGCATAACCTGTCGAAGGCTGCCGCCCCCAAGCCACTGGCGATCAACGCCGCCGAAATCGCGCCGGCGGATGAGCCGCAAGCCAATTGGATGCCTTGCAGCTTTCCCGCCTGCTCAAGGGCCTGCACCACCCCCGAAAAAGCGATGCCCTTGGCTCCTCCGCCGCTGAGCACCAGGCTGGTGGCTGGCGCCGCCGACAAAATCACTTCGACCCGTCCCCGGTCATCACGCAGCAGCGTCACATTGCGCTCGCCCACCCCCTCCAGCAGAGGCATCTTGGCGCCGGGCGTGGCCGCCGACTTGACCTCGTTATCCAATGAGTGCTGAATCCGGGCACTTGAACTGAACACTTGCATACACAGGCTCTCCATAGGGTGTGAGCCTGAGTGATGAAAGCGTCTCGTGACGATCCGTACGGAATGATTTGGTAAAGCAAATCACACCGCTACGTCGTCACTCGGACAGACTGTCTTCCTTGAACTGATCCTTCACGTATCTGATTTCAGTGCGACCATGGGGCGCCGGCAGGCCATCTTCACCGAGGTTGACGAAGACCATTTTCTCCACGGTCAGGATGCTCTTGCGGGTGATCTTGTTGCGCACTTCACAGGTGAGGGTGATGGAGGTACGCCCGAACTCGGTGGCGGTGATGCCCAGCTCGATGATGTCGCCCTGGCGCGAGGCGCTGACAAAGTTGATTTCGGAAATGTACTTGGTCACGACGCGCTGGTTACCCAATTGCACGATCGCGTAGATAGCCGCTTCTTCGTCGATCCAGCGCAGCAGGCTGCCACCGAACAGGGTGCCGTTGGGGTTGAGGTCTTCGGGTTTTACCCATTTGCGGGTGTGGAAGTTCATGGTCACTCCAAAGCGTCTTGCGAAATGATGGGTAACATCATGGCAGAGCCCGGAGCCAAGCTCTATGAGCCATTGGCTATCACCCCCATGAGCGATCTTCATGCCGCCGACGGAAAGGCTTGGGAAGTGCCGCATACACGGCTATAATCGCCCCCGTTTCAAAACGGTCATCTTCAGTTGATACCGTTCTCCCGCCACCTGTCCGAGGGGCGCTGCAGCAGGCTTGGCCTGTCAGGCTCGGATGGGGCGTTGTCCGGCCTGGTCTTGCAGCTGGATACTAAACGCACAACGGCGCCCATTCGCACACTACGAATGGAGGCTCTTCATGAGCGCTGTCAACACGCCTGCAGATTTCACCGACTACAAAGTCGCCGACATGTCCCTCGCCGCCTGGGGCCGTCGCGAAACCTTTATCGCCGAATCCGAAATGCCAGCCCTGATGGGCCTGCGTCGCAAGTACGCCGCTGAGCAGCCGCTCAAGGGCGCGAAGATTCTCGGTTGCATCCACATGACCATCCAGACCGCCGTGCTGATCGAAACCCTGGTTGCCCTGGGTGCCGAAGTGCGCTGGTCGTCGTGCAACATCTTCTCGACCCAGGACCAGGCCGCTGCCGCTATCGCCGCCGCCGGTATCCCGGTATTCGCCTGGAAAGGCGAGACCGAAGAAGAGTACGAGTGGTGCCTGGAGCAAACCATCCTCAAGGATGGCGCGCCTTGGGATGCCAACATGATCCTAGACGACGGCGGCGACCTGACCGAGCTGCTGCACAAGAAGTACCCGCAGATTCTCGACCGCGTCCACGGCGTGACCGAAGAGACCACCACCGGCGTGCACCGTCTGCTGGACATGCTGGCCAAGGGCGAGCTGAAAATTCCGGCCATCAACGTCAACGACTCGGTGACCAAGAGCAAGAACGACAACAAGTACGGCTGCCGTCACAGCCTGAACGATGCGATCAAGCGCGGCACCGACCACCTGCTGTCGGGCAAGCAAGCCCTGGTCATCGGCTACGGCGACGTGGGCAAGGGTTCATCCCAGTCCCTGCGCCAGGAAGGCATGATCGTCAAGGTGTCCGAAGTTGACCCGATCTGCGCCATGCAAGCCTGCATGGACGGTTTCGAACTGGTGTCGCCGTTCATCGACGGCATCAACGACGGCACCGAAGCGAGCATCGACAAGGCCCTGCTGGGCAAGATCGACCTGATCGTCACCACCACCGGCAACGTGAATGTCTGTGACGCGAACATGCTCAAGGCCCTGAAGAAACGCGCAGTGGTCTGCAACATCGGTCACTTCGACAACGAAATCGACACCGCTTTCATGCGCAAGCACTGGGCATGGGAAGAAGTGAAGCCGCAGGTCCACAAGGTTCACCGTACCGGCGCCGGTGATTTCGACCCGCAGAACGATGACTACCTGATCCTGCTGGCCGAAGGCCGCCTGGTTAACCTGGGCAACGCCACCGGTCACCCAAGCCGCATCATGGATGGCTCGTTCGCCAACCAGGTACTGGCGCAGATCTTCCTGTTCCAGCAGAAGTACGCCGACCTGTCGCCCGCCCAGAAAGCCGAGCGCCTGACCGTGGAAGTACTGCCGAAGAAACTCGACGAAGAAGTGGCCCTGGAAATGGTTCGCGGTTTCGGCGGCGTTGTGACCCAACTGACCAAGACCCAGGCCGACTACATCGGCGTGACCGTTGAAGGTCCGTTCAAGCCGCACGCTTATCGCTACTAAGTAATCAGCTCCACCTGCTCTACCTGTAGGAGCGAGCTTGCTCGCGAAGAACGCCAACGATGACGCAGCGCTTCTGGTTTACAGCGGCGCTCTCAGGTTCTTCGCGAGCAAGCTCGCTCCTACAGTGCAGGTGGGTTGCACAGTCGGCTTCCGAGTTTCAAAGGGTATTACCATGTCCCAAGACCGTCGCTACAGCTTCGAGTTCTTCCCGACCAAGACCGATGCTGGGCATGAAAAACTGATGGCCACCGCCAAGGTGCTGGCCAGCTACAACCCCGATTTCTTCTCCTGCACTTACGGCGCCGGCGGTTCGACCCGTGACCGCACGATCAATACCGTGCTGCAGCTGGAAAGTGAAGTCAACGTTCCCGCCGCTCCGCACTTGTCGTGCGTGGGCGACAGCAAAGCCGACCTGCGCGGCCTGCTGACCCAATACAAGGCCAGCGGCATCAAGCGCATCGTGGCCCTGCGTGGCGACCTGCCGTCCGGCATGGGCATGGCCAGCGGTGAGCTGCGCTACGCCAACGACCTGGTGAGCTTCATCCGCGAAGAAAGCGGCGATCACTTCCATGTCGAAGTGGCCGCATACCCGGAGATGCATCCCCAGGCGCGCAATTTCGAAGACGATCTCAAGAACTTCGTGCGCAAGGCCAATGCCGGCGCCAACAGTGCGATCACCCAGTACTTCTTCAACGCCGACAGCTACTTCTACTTCGTCGAACGTGTACAGGCCATGGGGGTGAACATCCCGATCGTGCCGGGCATCATGCCGATTACCAACTACAGCAAGCTGGCGCGCTTCTCCGACGCCTGCGGTGCCGAGATCCCACGCTGGGTGCGCAAGCAGCTGGAAGCCTATGGCGACGACGTCAAAAGCATCCAGGCGTTCGGTGAGCAGGTCATCACCGAGATGTGTGAGCAATTGTTGCAAGGTGGCGCGCCAGGGTTGCACTTCTATACCCTGAACCAGGCTGAACCCAGCCTGGCCATCTGGAACAACCTCAAGCTGCCACGCTAAGGCTTGTCCGGTGGTGCCAAGGCCCTCGTTCAGACGAGGGCCTTTGTCGTTTTACGTTGTCGTTTCAGGTATCCAAGGGGAACCCCGCAGTCCATGAATACAGTGCCTTCCACTTCCCGTCCGCAGCTGGTCTACCTGGTCTTCGGCGCCGAGACCTACCACCAGGAAGCGGTATTCAGCATCGCCAGCGCGTTGGCCTTCCTGCAAGACGACCCCGATGCGGCCGTGGACATCCAGGTATTCAGCGACAACCCCGAACCCTATCGCCTGCTGCCGGTAAGCGTGCGCCCCCTGGACGAAGCCACCCGCAAACGCTGGAGCGAACCCCACGGTTATCACTTTCGCACCAAGCACGTGGTGCTGCGCCAGGTGCTGCAGGAATCGCCGGTGGCGCTGCTGATCGACACCGACACGTTTTTTCACCGCTCCCCCCTGGCCTTGTTCGAGCGCGTGCAGCCGGGCACGCTGCTGTGCAACGCCTTCTACACCCGGTACGGCGACAACCACGAAAGCATTCTCTACACCGCGCTTCACCAGCGCCTGCTCGACATGGGCGTGGCCGGTGACGACATGATGACCCTCAACTCCGGCGTGATGGGCCTGACCCAACAGGACGCGCACATCCTCGACCGTTCCATCGAGTTGATGGATGAACTGTTCCCCCATGCCCAGGGCGCCTACACCCTGGAAGAGTTCTGTCTGTCCATCGCCGCCTATCGCACGCTCAACGTGCGCGAGTGTCCGGACCTGATCCACCATTACTGGAGCCGCAAGCAGCTGTTTCGCGCCAAGGTCAAGGCCTGGATCGCCAAGCACGCCGCCGCGCCCACCAGTGCGCTGGCCCTGGCCGACACGCGCCAGGT
>NZ_CVTX01000062.1:0-5261 GCF_900005715.1 Pseudomonas sp. 34 E 7 | reverse complement strand
AAGCCGGATGACAGCAAAGGCGTGCGCGGCTGGGTCATGGAAAAAGTCATGGGCCGCGCCGGCGCAGGCGTGCCGAGCCCGAACCGCATCACCCTGCTGCGCGACGCCGACCACGACGGCGTCGCCGAAACGCGCACGGTGTTCCTGGAAAACCTCAACTCGCCGTTCGGCATGGCCCTGGTCGGCAACGACCTGTACGTGGCCGACTCGGACAAGTTGCTGCGCTTCCCCTATCAGCCTGGCGAAACCGCGATCAAGGCGGCCGGCACCAAGGTAGTCGACTTGCCGGGTGGCAGCCTCAACCATCACTGGACCAAAAACGTGGTGGCCAGCCAGGATGGCAGCAAGCTGTATGTGAGCGTCGGCTCCAACAGCAACGTCGGCGAGAACGGCCTGGAAGCCGAAGAAGGCCGGGCGGCGATCTGGGAAGTGGACCGCGCCACGGGCCAGCATCGTATTTTCGCCTCCGGCCTGCGCAACCCCAACGGCATGGCCTGGGAACCCCAGAGCGGCAAGCTGTGGACGGCGGTGAACGAACGCGATGAGATCGGCAGTGACCTGGTGCCGGACTACATCACCTCGGTCAAGGACGGCGCCTTCTACGGCTGGCCTTTCAGCTACTACGGCCAACATGTGGATGTGCGCGTCACCCCGCAGAACCCGCAACTGGTGGCCAAAGCCATTGCGCCGGACTATGCGGTCGGCCCGCATACCGCGTCGCTGGGACTGACCTTCGCCACCGGCAACAAACTTCCTGCGCAGTTCAGCAACGGTGCGTTCATCGGCCAGCACGGCTCGTGGAATCGCAAGCCGCACAGTGGCTACAAGGTGATCTTCGTGCCGTTCGAGGGTGGGCAGCCTAAGGGCAAACCGGTGGATGTGCTGACCGGGTTCCTTGATAAAGATGAGAACGCCATGGGTCGGCCGGTGGGCGTGGTGATCGATCAGCAAGGGGATTTGCTGGTGGCGGATGATGTGGGGAACAAGGTGTGGCGGGTGTCTGCTGCCAAATAAATATTTCCGAGACAGATACAAAACCAATGTGGGAGGGGGCTTGCCCCCGATGGCGGTGGGTCAGCTGAAAATTTATCAACTGACCCTCCCTCATCGGGGGCAAGCCCCCTCCCACATTTGAATCGGGTCTATGTCTAACTCAGGCTCAGGGATTGCGTGCCAGGTTGGCCGGCAGTACGCGCTTGGCACTCAGGTAAGCATTCTGCCAATACGCCTTGGACAGCGTGTCCAGCTTCACTGTACCGCCGGTCTGCGGCGCGTGCACAAAACGGCCCTCGCCCACATAGATCCCGGCGTGGCTCACCCGCGAACCGCCACCGGTGGCAAAGAACAACAGGTCACCGGTTTGCAGGTTCTGCTCGCTGACGTCCTGAGCACGCATCACGATCAACTCGCGGGTAGTGCGCGGCAAGGTGATACCGGCTGCGTCACGGTAGACAAAACCAATCAGCCCGCTGCAATCAAACCCCGAGTCCGGTGTATTGCCGCCCCAACGATAGGGCGTGCCCACCAGGCCCAGCGCGCGGAAGAGCACATCTTCGGCGGCAGGCGAGAAATTCTGGGTGGAATAGTTGAACACCGGCTTGGGCTTGACCGCGACGGGCGCGGGCGGCGGTGGACGGTTCGCGCAGGCGCTGAGAAGCGCGGCGCAAACAAGCAGAATGACGCGGACCGAGGTCGACATGTGCAGAACAATCCTGGTCTGGATGCGGCTTTCGCTGCCGAACGCTGAAAACCAGAACGCGCAAGCAGGGCTCGCGCGAACGGATTACAACAATGTCCAGGGATTCTAGCGCTTACGCGTCAAACTTCAAGTATCACTTTAACTTTACTTACTGGCGGTCACCGTCGACGGGGCCATGGCGAGTGCGCGCTTGGCTTCGATGAAGGTTTTGCTCCAGTAGCTGTCGCCCAGGCTATCGACCCGCACCCCACCGCTACGGCGGCTGCTGGAGTGGATAAACTGGTTATCGCCCAGGTAGATACCGGCGTGACTGACACGACCGCGACCGGCTGTACTGAAGAAAAGCAGATCACCGGGCTTGAGGTTGTTGCGCGCGACCAACGGTGCTTTCACGTTGATCATTTCGCGGGTGGAGCGCGGCAGATTCATGCCGGCTTCTTCACGAAACAGGTAGCCGATAAAACCGCTGCAGTCGAAACCGGCCTCGGAGGTGCCGCCGAAACGGTAACGGGTACCGATCAGGGACATGCCGCGTTCGAGAATGCTGTCGGCCAGAACGGGAAGCTGGTAAGGCTTGCTGCCGGAGAAGTCGACAAGTTCTTTTTCGGTTGCCAGCTCTTCTTCATAAACAGAAGCAGACTGTGCAGCAACGAATTTAGCCTGATTTTGAACCTGTGGTTTTTGCTGTTCTGCCACCTGCTGAGGGTGGGAGGCGCAACCAAACAACAGGGTAACGAGTGCGAGAGGCACGAGGGGTGCGAAGCGATTTAGCATGGGCACGACCGTGGCTGATGTGTAAAGAAGCCGAGACTATGCCCACTATCACATCGATTTGCAAATTCAATCGAGTTCTTTGTGACTTCTTGCTTGGACCACGCCATCTAAGCCTTGATCCCTGACACCTGACCTTTGCGTAGCCTAATAGGCTCAAACGCAGGTTTTCTGGCGCCTGGAATTTGCCGAAAAGCCTGTAAACACAAGGGCTGGCTACCAGCCGAGGGTTTCCTTGAGGAACGGAATGGTCAGCTTGCGCTGGGCCTGCAACGAGGCCTGATCGAGCTGTTCGAGCAAATCGAACAAGGCGCTCATGCTGCGCGTGCCACGGGTGAGGATGAAATGCCCGACCTCGTCGGTCAGGTGCAGGCCGCGACGCGAAGCGCGCAGTTGCAGGGCGCGCAATTTGTCCTCGTCGGACAGGGGGCGCATCTGGAAGATCAACGCCAGCGTCAGGCGCGACTTGAGGTCGGCCAGCTTCACCGGCAGTTCACGCGGCGAGGTGGACGCGGCAATCAACAGGCGCCGGCCGCTGTCACGCAGGCGATTGAACAGATGAAACAGCGCCTCCTCCCAATCCGCCTTGCCGGCAATGGCCTGCAAGTCGTCCAGGCACACCAGTTCATATTGTTCGAGGTTGTCGAAGATCCCCACACCATGGTCCATCAGCTCGGCCAAAGGCAGGTAGACCGCCGGTTCGCCCATCTGCTCGAAACGCAGGCACGCGGCCTGCAGCAAGTGGGTACGCCCTACGCCATGCTTGCCCCACAGATAGATCAGGCTTTCAGTCCACCCGGCGTCGGCTTCGCAGAGGCGCTCGACATAGCCGAGTGCAGCGGCATTGGCGCCTGGGTAGTAATTGATAAAGGTAGCGTCGTCACGCAGACGCACACCTAGGGGCAGCTGAATCGGTTTCATGCTGACTGAACGGCTCCCATCGAACCGTGAGTGGCCTCTGTGTAAAGTTTGCAAAGTTTATACGCGTGGCGCCGGGCGCACAATGCAGCAGACCATAAGCAAAATCAAAGGTTTGCGTTAACCTGCTGGTTTTACGCGAATTGTTTGACGCCCCCGCCCCCATAAACAACAAACCCGGCGATAAGCCGGGTTTGTGATACCTCGATTATAGATCGGGGTCTTCAACCCCCGTGTACACGTCCGAATCCTTGTACAGGTCGTGAACATGCCGCACCAGCACCATGATCACCGCCGCCACCGGCAGCGCCAGCAGGATGCCGGTAAAGCCGAACAGCTCACCGCCCGCAAGGATCGCAAAGATCACCGCCACCGGATGCAGACCGATGCGGTCGCCTACCAGCAGCGGCGTCAATACCATGCCTTCCAGCGCCTGACCGACCATGAATACCGCGACGATCCCGAGCATCGGGTACAGGTCGCCGCCAAACTGGAACAGCCCCGCCACCAGCGCCGCGCCGATACCGATGACGAACCCCATGTACGGCACGATCGCGGCCAGGCCGGCGATCAGGCCGATCAACAGACCCAGCTCAAGGCCGATCGCCATCAAGCCGGCGGCGTAGATGATGCCCAGCGCCAGCATCACCAGCAGTTGCCCGCGGACGAACGCGCCGAGGACTTCATGGCACTCGCCGGCCAGGGACACGATGCGTTCCTCGCGGTCGCGCGGCAGCAGGCTGCGGATCTTGGCCATCATGATGTCCCAGTCACGCAGCAGATAGAACGCCACCACCGGGATCAGCACCAGGTTGGTCAGCCAGCCGATCAGCGCAAGGCTGGAAGCGGTTGCCTGACTGAGCACCATACTGACGATATCGGTGGTCTTGTCCATGTGCTCACTGATTGCCGCCTTGACCTTGTCGAACTTCCAGAACCCGTCCGACAGCCCCAGCTTGGCCTGGGCCCACGGCATGGCCGTGTGCTGCAACCAGTCGAGCATCTGCGGCGCCAGCTCATAAAGTCGATACAGCTGCTTGGCCAGCATCGGCACCAGCACCAGTACCAGCGCGGTGATGATCAGGGTAAACAAGGCAAACACCGCGATCACACCCCAGGTTCGCGACAGGCCGGCTTTCTCCAGGCGATCCACCACCGGATCGAACAGATAGGCGAGCAACAACGCCACCAGAAATGGCGTCAGGATCGAATGCAGCAAGAACACAAAAACGCACAGCAGGACAATCCCGCCAAGCCACACCCAACGACGCGTATCCGCCATAAACCACTTCCTCTGTTATTGGCTTCCCTCTTCTATATAGAAGGAAGACCGCTTACCCACTTATTCATTTACCAATGAAAACGTAACTGCGCCTGAGGCTCAGGCGCGGCGGCCGGTTGTGCGCCGTCGACCGGCGGTTGCTGGACCGGAGCTTCACCGGCCGGCACTTCCTGCAATTTGGCCAGGCTCAACTGGGTGCGCAACTGGTCGGCGCTGCCATTGACGCGATACACAATACGATCGCCCTCCACCCGCTGCGGCTGACCACCAAAGGGCTCCAGCAAGCGACCCAGCGCGGCATAGCGCTCCAGGTTCATGCCTTGCACCTCAAGCAACTGCTCGGAGCTGACCCCCGGCTTGACGGCAAAGCGCGGTGCCAGCGTCTGGCTGACGGCGAGCAATACGGCGTCGGCGACGGCGGCGGTGTCAGCCCCCTGGACGCTGCCCTGCTCGGTCTTGTCGCCCAGCCACAGACGCCATTTGGCCTGCCACTGGCTGCCCTCCTGGCGCGCATGCACGGCCAGCAACGCATCGGCGCCATAACGTTCGGAGGCGGCGCGCAGCGGCGTGGCGTCTGCGCTTTCCAGGTTC
>NZ_CVTX01000042.1:0-24451 GCF_900005715.1 Pseudomonas sp. 34 E 7 | reverse complement strand
CGCCAGGCCCTTGCCCACCGCCGAGCGCGTGAGGTTCAGCCGCTCGGCGGCCGCGCTCAGGCTGCCGCTCTCGACGATTTGCAGAAACAGCTCGACACCATCGAAACGTGGGGTAGACATCGTAGATTGTCGCCTTTGACTCCCCTATCAAGGGAAAAGTTATCGCAAATAAAGAACCCAATTCCCGAGAGAATAATCCCTCCCTCTCTCTTAAGGAACTGCGTATGCCACCCGCCGCCGCTCTAACGGCCTTAAGCCCCGCGCATACCACCAGAAACGGCCTGGCGCTCACCGCCGTGTGCCTGGTGGCCCTGATGTTCGGCCTGGAAATCTCCAGCGTACCGGTCATCCTGCCCACCCTCGAACGCGAATTGGGCACAGGATTTCAAGACGCCCAGTGGATCATGAACGCCTACACCCTGGCCTGCACCAGCGTACTGATGGCGGCGGGCACCCTGGCTGATCGCTTTGGCCGTCGACGCGTGCTGGTGCTGTGTTTGTGGCTGTTCGGCCTGGCTTCACTGGCTTGCGGGCTGGCCACCGACGCGACCATGCTGATCGTGGCGCGCTTCGTCCAGGGCATCGGCGCCGGCGCGATGATGATCTGCCAGTTCGCGATTTTGTCGCACTTGTTTCGTGAACCGGCCGCACGTGCCCGGGCCTTCGCGATCTGGGGCGTGATTGCCGGCGTGGGCCTGGGGTTCGGGCCGATGGTCGGTGCGCTGATCCTGGCAGTCGCCGATTGGCGCTGGGTCTTTCTCGCCCACGTACCGCTCAGCCTGTTCACCCTGGTGCTGTTGCGCATCAGCGTGCAGGAGTCCCGCGACCCGGCCAGCCATCGCCTGGACATTGCCGGCATGCTGACCTTGACGCTGGCGGTGTTCGCCCTGGTCTACTTCATCACCCAGGGCACCGAGCACGGCTTCGCCACACCGGCCATGCTCGGCTGGGCGGGCCTGGCGCTGGTGGCGTTGTTGCTGTTCGTCGTGGTTGAAAAGCGCAGTGCCCATCCGATGTTCGATTTCTCGGTGTTCCGTATCCGGCGCTTCAACGGGGCGCTGATGGGCTCGATCGGCATGAACTTCAGCTTCTGGCCGTTCATGATCTACCTGCCGCTGTATTTCCAGGCGGGCCTGGGCTACGACACCCTGACCACCGGCGGCGCCCTGCTCGCCTACACCTTGCCAACCTTACTGGTGCCGCCCCTGGCCGAACGCCTGGCCCTGCGCTACGGCGCCGAACGCATCATCCCGCTGGGCCTGGCAACCATGGGCGCGGGGTTTCTGGCGATGTTCGTGGCCAATGTCGCCGCACAGCCGCACAGCCTGCTGATACTGTTCGGTTGCGTGATGGCCGGCACTGGCCTGGCGCTGACCAACTCGCCAACCACCAACACCACCACCGGCGCCGTCTCGGCTGATCGCGCAGGCATGGCCTCGGGCATCGACTTCAGCGCCCGGCTGATCACCCTGGCGCTCAATATCGCGCTGATGGGCCTGGTGCTGTTGCTGGGGATCAGCCATCACCTGGCCGATGTACTGCCGCCGGGCACGGCAATGGAATGGCCGGCCCTCAGCCAGCACCTTGCGGCGGGCAAGCTGGATGCGCCGGGATTGGCGCTCAACGAGGCCCGGGCGGCTCTGCGCAACGGTGCCGGTTGGGCCATGCTCTTTGCAGGCCTGGGTGCGTGCGGGCTGGCGCTGCTCAGCGGGTATTTCTTCAAACAGCGCCGTTAAACGAAAACGGGCCTGCATGCGCAGGCCCGTCTTCAATGGGGAGTCAAAAAACTATCAGCCGTTGAATACGGCCCGTTCTTTTTCCAGAAACTCCTGTTCAAGCTCATCTTCATTGACTTTGGTGGTCGGCTGGTTTTTACCGGCAGCGCGGGGCTTGCCTTGCAGTTTGCCGAACAGATGTTCCAGCGCATGGTCGAGCTTGGTGGCCGCGCCATCGATCGCTTGCTCCAGCGTATCGGCCTTGTGCAGCACCGAAAGCGGTTGGTGGCCTTTTGGCCGGGCCTCGAGGCGGCAACTTAAATCGTGGGGACCGGGCTTGTCGCCGTTCTCATCCCGCAGGTAGACCTCCACACGGGTCAGGTCTTCTTCATAACGTTCGAGCGTGCTCTCAATGGTGGTACGTACCCACTCCTCCAGTCGGATGCTGCTTTCAATATGGTTATCGCTATTGACTTGGATTTGCATAGTTCTTCCCTTATTTCAGCTAGCTCGCCAGAGATCACAAACTGCAACACCGGGGTGGTGAAACCATGACCTCTTGGTTACACAATTGAGCACCTGCTGAAACATTTCAACCCCTTTGCAAAGATAAATCCTACATTACAAATTAACCCTGACGACGAGCAAGAACGCTGGTAGGGTGGGGAGTTAGTTACAACTTCTTACCTCCTGTTTTCCTCACAATGGCGCCGCTCCCAACGGGTGCAACGCGCGAAAAACCCCCGCTTCTTCCACCAGCCAGTCGTGCACCGCCCGCACGCCGGGGTGACTCAATGCGCCCGGCGCATACAGCAGCACGTAGCGTTTATGGTTGGGCACGGCCAGGCCAAACGGCACGATCAGGGTCCCTCGTTCCAGCTCATCATTGAGCAAGGTGCGCCGCGCAATGGCCACGCCCATGCCGGCAATGGCGGCTTCGATGGTCAGGTGGTTGCGGTTGAAGGTGTGCCCGCGACGCACATCGGCATCGCGGTAACCGATTTCATTCAGGTAGAACTCCCACTCGGCATACTCATAACTCCCACGCCAGGCGGTGATGTCGTGCAACAACGGAAAGTGGGCAAGGTCGGCCGGGCCATGCAGTGGCGGCCGGCCACGCAACAGGCTGGGGGCGCACACCGGAAATATCTGCTCATCCAACAGCGCTGTGGATAACAATCCGGGATAGCTGCCGTCGTTCAGGTCGATGGCCAGGTCGAAGTCGCCCTCGTGCAGCGCGACGCTGCTGTCTTCGGCAACCATGCGCAACTGAATGTCCGGAAAACGCTGCTGCAAGCGTGGCAGGCGCGGGGTCAGCCACTTGCCGAGAAACGACGGAATCGAGCGCAGGCGCAAGGTGCCGCTGATCATCCCGGCGTCCAGACGCTGCAATTCGGCGTCGATGTTGCCATAGGCCTCCCCTACCACCGCCGCCAGGCGCTGCCCTTCGGCGCTCAGCTCCACACCCCGTGCACGGCGGTGAAACAGTCTGAAGCCCAGGCGCTCTTCCAACTGACGGATCTGCTGGCTCACCGCGCCCGGCGTGATGTGCAGCTCTTCGGCGCAGCGGGTGAACGAAAGGTGCCGCGCAGCACAGGAAAAGACATGCAGCCAGGAATAGGTCTGGCCATGAAGGGGCCGGGTCATAGCGTTTAGTCCTGCTAAAGGGTGTCTTAGGATAATTCGTTGGTCAGTGCCAATCCAGAGGCCCAGTATCGCTCCAACTCCGCCTGCTCTACAAAACATGGCAGCGACTTCCACTCCATTGCTTGTAAGGCTTTAGCATGGCTATCAGCGTTTTCGATCTATTCAAGGTGGGCATCGGCCCGTCCAGCTCCCATACCGTCGGGCCGATGCGGGCTGCCGCGACCTTTGCCCAGGCACTGGCCGACCAGCAGTTGCTCAGCCAAACCCGGCGCGTCGAAGTGCGCTTGTACGGTTCGCTGTCTGCCACCGGTGTCGGCCACGCCACTGACCGCGCCTGTGTGATGGGCTTGATGGGCGAATGGCCGGATCAGGTCGACCCCACCTCGATCAACGCGCGTATCCAGAAACTGCGCGAGTCCGGCCAGTTGTTGCTCGCCGGCCAACAGGCTATTGCCTTCGACTGGCACACCGACCTGCTGCTGCTCGACGAAAGCCTGCCCTACCACCCCAATGCCATGTCCCTGCACGCCTACGGCGACGGCGGCCTGTTGAGCGAGCAAACCTACTATTCGGTGGGCGGTGGTTTCATCATCGAAGCTGCCGAAGCCGCATCGGGCATTGCGCCGACCAGCGACGTTGAATTGCCCTACGACTTTTCCAGCGCCGCTGAACTGCTGGCGTTGTGCAACAAGCACGGCCTGCGAGTTTCGGAATTGATGATGGCCAACGAACGCGCCTGGCGCAGCGACGAAGACATCCGCAGCGGCCTGCTGCATATCTGGTCGGTGATGCGCGCGTGCGTGGAACAGGGTCTGCGCGATGAAGGCATTCTGCCCGGTGGCTTGGACGTCCCGCGTCGTGCGGCGAAATTGCACCGCAGCCTGCTGGAAATCGGCAAGCCCAATGTCATCACGTCAACCTTATCGGCCATGGAGTGGGTCAACCTGTTCGCCCTCGCCGTCAACGAAGAAAACGCCGCCGGCGGGCGCATGGTCACCGCGCCGACCAATGGCGCGGCGGGGATCATTCCTGCCGTGCTGCATTACTACATGAAGTTCAATGCCGACGCGTCTGACGATGACGTGGTCAATTTCTTCCTGGCCGCCGCCGCCGTCGGCATCCTCTGTAAAAAGAACGCCTCGATCTCCGGTGCCGAAGTCGGCTGCCAGGGCGAAGTGGGCTCGGCCTGCGCCATGGCCGCCGCCGGGCTGGCGGATATCCTTGGCGCCACCCCCGAACAGTTGGAAAACGCCGCCGAAATCGGCCTGGAACACAACCTCGGCCTGACCTGCGACCCCGTCGGCGGCCTGGTGCAGGTGCCGTGCATCGAGCGCAACGCCATCGCGGCCGTCAAAGCGATCAACGCCACCCAAATGGCCCTGCGCGGCGACGGCAAGCACTTTATTTCTCTCGACCGGGTGATCCGCACCATGCGTGATACCGGCGCCGATATGCATGACAAATATAAAGAAACGTCACGGGGCGGCCTGGCGGTCAGCTGGGTGGAGTGCTGATTGCGCTGTCTGCGATCATTTTCTCGATACTGCCCTGAAACAGGTCACCGCCCAAGGACAACACCGTTCAAATGTGGGAGGGGCTTGCCTTGATGCCGATCTGTAGGAGCGAGCTTGCTCGCGAAAAACGTCAACGATAACCCGTGCTTTCTGAATGAACGCAGTGCCTATGAGTTTTTCGCGAGCAAGCTCGCTCCTACAAAAAACCTTCCCGGCACCTGTACGGCACGCCCCTTGCTGTAGAGCTTTTGAGGAAAACGGACTTTGGCCGGTGGTCAGGCAACGCGAACTATTCCCGACACCGGTCGTCAATGACTGCATGTTCTTATCAGGCGGTAACGCACCATGGACAACCCTTTTCAGATCATCACCGACACCTTCAGCCCACAATACCGCGTCAACCTGAGCATCCAGCGGCTGGACGGCAGCATCATGCTCACCCTCTCCGATGACACCGGCGTAGTGGCCAAGCGCATGATCAGCGCCGAACAACGCAACGACCCGCAACGGCTCAAGCGCCTGGTGCAAAGCATCCAGTTCGGTATTGCCATCGAGCAGGGCCACTGCGCCATGGAAATCCTGGCGGTGATGACGGATGGGGACAATCACAAGCTGTTGCAGCGACCGCCCACCCGTCACCTGCCGTTCAGCGTCGGGCTCTAAAGCTCGCCCTTCTCGGTCTCCAGGCTCGCCTCGCCCTTGCGACGCGGGCCTTCGACTTTCACCGAAGGAAACGCCGACGACGCGTAGCGCACTACCAGAATCGCGAAGGCCAACAGCAGAATCCCACCACACAAGTAGATAATGCCCACGTCCGGCGGGTTGTGATGGGACACGTTGGAGATCAGCAGCCGCGTCAGCGCGGTAATGGCCACGTAGATCAGGAAGCGCACGGGCATGTGGTTGGTCTTGACTAGCTATACCACCCATCATCGCGAAAAATTCAGAATCATCCGATCAGACGCACCTGATCTGCTGCATGTCGCAAGCAATCATCCCAGATCACGATCAAGCCTCGAAGGTAGCCATAAGCACGCCTTGAATCCTTTAGCATCCTCACGACCAAGTTATTCCATCCGGGATAAATCAAGCTAAGACCCGAGTCAATAATAGGAAAACTTGTAAAAAGCTAGACGATTTCATCATCCGTCGAGAGCATGTATAATCTTGGACATCCCGAGGTATGATTTTCAAACAACAGGAATGTCAATTGAAATCAATCAGTTTTGTGAACATGAAGGGTGGAGTAGCTAAAACTACACTCGCCGTAAACGTGGCATATTGCCTAGCTCGAAGACACGACCTCCGCGTATTAATAGTTGACTTGGACCCTCAGTTCAATGCGACTCAATGCCTTATGTCTGGTGAAGATTACAAAGACCACTTACAAAACTGTAACCACACTGTTATTGACCTATATGATGACTCCCCTCGACCAGTAGTAGGCTCTGTTAAAGGAGCTACTGTCTCCGAGGTGATTACCGTCGAACAAATAACCCCCATAGAAATCAAAAACAACCTTCACTTACTCCCTGGAGCACTTGAACTATACAGACTAGAAATGTCTGGCGGGCAGGGCCGGGAACTTAGATTAAAAAATTATGTTGATTTTCTAAGAAGGGAGGATTTATACGATATTGTTATAATAGACACCCCCCCAACACCATCTGCATGGATGTCATCTGCACTGATAGCTTCTGATGCATACTTGGTTCCGGTAAAGCCAGAGCCACTATCCGCAACAGGCATAGACCTTCTACGCTCAGTAATCACTAGAGTAAGCTCCAATTACAACTTAAACATTGAGTGTGCTGGTGTTGTCTTAACTATCGCCGAGGAACACTTAGTAGTATTCCGTGAAGCCAAAAATTTTATTGACCAAGCTCCTTTCTGGAAAGGAAAACGCTTTGCAAAACATTTACCTAAGCGAACAGCGGTAGCAAGAGCTCAAGGACACCAAGGCTTGATTATTGACCTGCAGGACAGCGAACTAAATCTAGCCATCACTCATATTGCCAAAGAGCTTCTCACTCGATTGGGAATAGAGGATTAATATAATGCTATCAAAAAACGAAATAAATAAAGCCAAACGTTTTCTTGAGGAATTCTCTTGGCTAATGGAAAGCTATAACAAGGTCGATCTAAAATCCATAGCCAAACTAATAGAGGATTTGCCAAGCGAGCCAATCCCACTCAAACTTGGCGTCAGAACCAAGGAAAAAATCCAGCCAAAAATAAACTTCCTAACAGGTGTACTCCCAAGTTTGTTCATGGACACTCAGCTTTTTAAAAGCAATGAGGACATCTCGGATTTTGCAAGCTCAGTCCTTGGGGTTCAAGTTCCACGCTCACATAAAAAATCACGATTTGAAATCATTGGCCATATCGTCTGCGAAACAATAACTCTAGATGAAAAAGGAGTAGATCGAGTAGTAACTGCTTTGTCGATTCTGTCCAGCGACGAACTCAAACGAAAACAAATCGCCAGCAAAAAGAACGAAGGTTTCTTTGGATGGAATGAAGTAATCTCAGAACTTAGCAGAGACCAAATATGACACGTGCCACTCAGGAAGACTTTGAACATGTCAAAGAGTTCTTAAAAGAATATCGCATGCATGCTCTACTTGAAGACAAACAGGCACTAAACAAAATAAAATCTTCACATGCAAAATATTTTTCTGCACTCGCACTGTTTCACGAATTAAAACACCAAAACCCTACACCACTCATATCTTCTGAGTGCACACATACAAAAACCAAAACAATCGAATTATTCTGGCAGTACCTAGAAGAAATAATCTCAGAGCTTGGAAGCACGCTTTTCCTTCTAGCCAACGGACTTTATAAGCCAGCAAAACTTGTAATGAGAAGTACATTAGAAAACTTTTTCAAGATCACTGCATCTCTTCACTCACCAGATGTTTACGCTAAAAAAAGCACTTATGAAGTTATAGAGCTAGCAAAACAAAGTGAGATATTCAAAGAAGCTCTAGAAAAGGGAATATTTGGATCATTACACTCATGCTATGTTAGCCTTTGCAAATCCGTACATACTGCAGACCCAGAAAATATGCAGAATATTTCTGCACTAGGCTATTTCCCAAACATTAACAACACCGAACTTTCAGAAACAACAAAAACCTACAACCTCATAACTAGCAACTACATAGCTATACTTGCATTATTATTCAGAGAAACCTTTCACAAAATCCACTATAAAAACAAAGACATCATCCAATCCAGCATCGCAAAAAACATCACCTTAAAATTATACGGAAACTCGTGAAATCCTAAGCCCCTCAAAATTTTTATATTCCTCTCTGAAAATTCTAGCGAAGAGTACGCATGACACCTCAACATCAAAACAAGCGTGACTTTTTTTATTTCTATAAATCTTGACACCCTCATTAATCTCAATCGGGAGCACACAATAAAGCTTTCGCAGCAGGCACCAACATGACATTACTTACTTAGACGCCAAAATTTACTTACCCCACAACATTTATAACGACGATCAAAATCGCAAGACAAAACAAACACATGTAAGAATTCTTTTATTCAAAAGACCTCTATTTAAACATCTGCGATTCCAATAGCACGCGGAAAACACCGATACTTATATTGTTCTAGGGATGCCAAACGGGTACAAAATGCTTAGCGACATCATCCTCAACCGCCCCTCTCTCCCAAATCAGCTTACCTTGAGGAGTAACCTCTACCACATGTTCAGTCAATGATGTCTCATAGAACCCACACTTCAAATGACGCACATACATTCTACGAGCACCTACAACACCCCAAGCCTTCCAAAAATCCTCAGTCTTGACCGCAAAATTGATAGCACCATCCTGCCGAACACTAGGAAAGGCTACCGCAGATATTTGGTTGTTTTTCTCAAAAACCGATTTAGCGACAAACGATGATATTGAGTAAGGGACATCATCCTTTACCAAGCATTCAAATAAAAACGCATCCGTGATAAGAAGAGATTTAGCTTCATTTAAAGAACAAGCGTTCAACATATCATTGATTGTTGAGGAAGCATGCCCGGAGAGGAAACCCCGTCCTGAACGCTGCACTCTAATCATTTCACCAATAGGGGCAATTCGACATTTACAACCTTCTCTAATTTGCAGTTCGGAAAGCAAAACAAAGCTTCCATCGATATGAGTCTCTGCAAATGCTGTCTCTGGTCTGTCAGCAACATACAAAATCGGATAGCCCTCAGGATTAGCTCGCCCCACTGATGCGACACCACCTTGCCGCCAGAGTAGGTCTTGTACTGAATCCGGATAATCTCGCTCTTCAATTTTTCTAGCTCGTCTGAATACGGAGCCCTTAGAAAAATCAACACTAAGAATAGGATGAACATCAATCAGCTCAGAGATTATCGTGTGCTTTAAGCTTAAAGACGCTTCCTCAAACTCATTTATACGAGAAAGCAAGTATTTTAGCGGCAGAGGCGGATATGCACCAGTGATAGTCTTCATAAAAACCTCACTTAACTAATTCTTTATCCACAACTCCTCCCCCTGAAATCCCTATAACTTTTGTAGAAGGATACCTATAGGATGCGAAACGAACTACCAAAATGGAAAAAGCGAGTAGCAAAATCCCACCACAGACATATAAAAGGCCAGCATCTGGGTCTTTGTGGTGTGATACATCACCAATCAACAATCGCGTCAAAGCGGTAATGGCTACGTAAAGGAGGAACCTGATTGGCATATGGTTAGTTTTAAAATAAATGCCTACCATCGCCCCTAACTCTAGGTAAATGAAAAGCAAGAGAATGTCATCAACACTCACACTGCCTTCGCCTAGCATCTTGATGAACGTGACAACGGCAGCATAGGCGGTGATAGCTCCAATGCCAAACAAGGCTAGATAGTGGAAGGCCTCAACACATAAGTTCCCCAGCGAATCAGCCGAGCAATGAAGGTTTTTGCGGAGCTTGTCAGCCCAATTCAGGTTGTCCATTTTCTACTGCTCCAATCAGATACAACACCAAGACGAGAAACGTAAAGTACAAAATCAAGCGGCGAGCAGCCCGTTTTGGCTAATTTTTGATTTTATTCCAAGTGTTAGTATCGTGTGGTTGGTCTTGAAGTAAATCCCGACCATCGCGCCCAATTCCAGGTAGATGAACAGCAGCAAGATGTCATCGATCTTGATGTGCCCGTTCTCCAGCATCCCCAGAAATTCCATCACCGCCGCCCAAGCGGTCACTGCACCAATGGCGAACAGCGCCAGGTAATGGAACGACTCCACAAACAGATTGCCCAGCGACTCGGCCAGCCCATGGACTTGCCGGCGCAGCTTTTCGGCCCAGTTGATTTTCACGATGATGCTTCCTTAGGTCGGTGCGACCGGATAATGCGGGGTGGAGGTGACGGTTGTTCTGCATGCAGGAAAAAAGCCAGAGGCCGCAGGTGAGAGGGTGGCCGAGTGACACGAGGCACTTTATTCACTCAGATCATGGCATTCAGCCACAATGCGCGTTTGCGGCGTAGCAACTCGCAATTTTCCGACTACATTGAAAATCAGCTCGCCAACGCCAAATGTTTCGCTTGCTTTTAACTGTATATAAACACAGTATGCACCAGAGGTAAGGGTCGTGAATGCCTGGATATGTCAGATGCGCCCTATCTGGTCAGGACGCTCGAACCGCAGACTCGATGATTGCGTAGCTTGTCGGACACAGCACAAAGCCCGCAGCGCCGGGGCGACCCCATTCAACACTTGATATTACGACGAGGCCAAAATGGCTGTTGAGACCCTTTACCGCAGTACCCGGGATTTGGAGACTACGTTCGTGGACCGAAAACTTGCCGACGCTCACGATCAGATGCTTGAACTGGCAGAGGCCCTGACGGACGTATTGATGAAAAACGTCGCCGGCCTCTCCGAAAAACACGCGGAAGATGCAAGTATCTACATGGCAAAAAATCGCGCAATCTTCGCAGCCGCCTTCAAAAATAACGCAATGGCGCTCAATGAGCTGAATGCTCCAGCCGATGCTGAAGGATAGAAATCAGCACGCATTCTTCAGAGGTCAGCCAGTAGGTCATCACATCGCTGCTCATCCAGCCTTGTGTTCATGATGCATATCCGCATCACGGTCTTCCCCTGCCAGCGAGAAGGGACCACCAGGGCAACACCGTCACGCAGGCAACGCTGCGCCCAGCGATCATAATCGTCGGCTTGCCAGCCGTGGCGCTTGAACAGGATAACGCTCAAGCCGGACGCCTTGATCAGCTCCAGCCTCGGATGGCTGGCGATGCGCGTGCGCAGGTAGGCGCTGAGCACAAGGATGCGCTCCAGAGTATGCCGGTAAGCCGCGATGCCATGCACCGCCAGTGAGAACCACAGCGGCATGCCTCGGGCCCGACGCGACAGATGGAAGGCATAGTGCATGGGGTTGCATTGCTCGGACTCATTGATCTGCTCCAGATAGGAAGCATCCTGAGTAAAAGCTGCGGTAACCTCATCGGGTTTGGCGTAGAGCAGCGCACAACAGTCGTAGGGTACGAACAGGCCCTTGTGTGGGTCGATGATCAGTGAGTCGGCCTGCTCAATACCTTCCAGTTGAGCCCTCACACTCGGGACACACAGGAACGCACCGCCGTAGGCCGCATCCACATGCAACCAGATAGCATGCTGACGGGCGATTCCCCCTATACCGGAAAGATCATCGATCTGTCCCGAATTGGTCGCACCCGCGACTGCTACCACGGCGACCACGTGGTCGCGCCGCCCCTCCACGGCCAGTTGTTCCAAGGTCTTCGCCAGTTCGAAAGCCGTTAAACGGCCCAGCTCATCCGAAGCCACCGTCACCACGTCCAGGTCGAGCAACCGGGCGCTGACGATAATTGAAGAATGGGCTCCCTCTCCCACCACTAAAAGCCCCTGATGCCGCCCCGCGCGTTCTCTGTAGCGATGTCGGGCGGCCACCAGCGCAGAGAAATTACCCGCGGTGCCGCCACCGACGAAACACCCTCCGGCGCCGTCCGGCAAACCGGCCAGCTGACACAACCAGCGCAATGCCTGATTCTCCGCCCAGATCAAGCCCGCCCCGCCCAGCCATCCCGAGCCGATCATGCCACTGGCGGACAGCAAGCCGTCCATCAACGCGGCTGCGGGGGTAGCACGGGCACCGATGTAGGCCAGATAACCCGGGTGGTCGGTCGGCACGCCCTGCCGGCCAAGCAAGCTGGTGTAGAGTTCCAACGCGGGCTCCAGGCCTATACCTGATTCACAAATCGTGGTGCCGACCGCCTCTTCTGCCGCCTGCGTAATGTGCTCGGCATCACACGGCGCCGACAGCTTGGCGCGGGGCTGGGTCAGGGCCTGGCGGAACGCGGACAGCATAATCTCAATGTCGCCGGGTGCGATGTCGTCATGGCCTATGCCGGGTAACTCGCGCAAGGTTCCAGAATGTTCAAGTTGCATGATGATGACGTCCTTTGTCATGGCCAGGAAAAGTGGAATATTCGTGCCACTTCATGATGTAGTCGGCATGTCGGTACTGACCCTGGTCGAAATCCGCATGTGCATCGAGGTACTCGCGTACGGCGCAGCCCTCCTCAAAGGCAGCGGCCACAAACCTCAGCGCCATGCGCGCGCAGTCGCCAAAATCCGGCGCGGCATGGGGGCACAGGGTGATTACGCCGGTCCCCGCCAGCAGCTCGCCAAACTCTTCGACCACACAATCATCCGGCACCAGATAAACCGTCCCCGGACGCGCTCTTCTACGAATTTCCGCAGCCACCGCGACGTGCGAGCCCATCAACGCGCATACCGACTGGCTTGCCCCTTGCCGCGTCATCGGCAGCAGACGCTGTTGCAAGGCCAAGGCCAATCGTTCGCCGTACGGCGAACCATCCGACCAGATTTCTTCAACCTGCGTATAAACCTGAGCCAGGTAGTCGACAATGGTCGTCACTTGCTGCAATTCACTGGCGCACAAGCGAAAGGCACCGACCGTACGGCAAAGGTCTGGTGCCGTTGCGGCGGGCAATAGCAAGGGAACACCGGCTGCCTGGTAGAGTGCCCCGGCCGACCGGGCGCATTCACTGTTGAAATGACCAATGACCACCCCTGCCCCGCCGGCCAACAGTCGGCGCGCCGCAGCTACCGCGACGACGGGGTCGGCCGCGTCATCCGCCCATATCAGGGGTAGCGAGGAACCCTGCACGGCCTTGCGAAGCCACTCCCCATACGCCGCCCGAGGGCCCGTCAGAGGCCCGACGATACCCACCCGTTGTCCGCGCATGACTGCGCTCATCTAAACGTGCCCCGGCATAAGCCGCGCCAGTGCCTGAGCCGACACGCTGTGCAGTTTCACAGGTGGCCGGCTGGCCAGGGTATGACCGCCGGCAAAGAACGAGCCGGCCAGTACATCGTCACGTTCGAGCCCAGGCAGATTGAGCCATTCGCTCAGTTGCTGGCTGATACCCGGCATCAACGGGTAAGTGGCATAAGCAAGCCAGCGCAGGGTCATAGCCTGCAGCGCCAGTGCAGTGCGCGCGTGGTTGGATAACGGTTGCGCCGAAGACTTCAATAAATGCTCTTGTGCGGCACTGAAACGCGACGCGCGATGAATCACATGAGCGACCTGCTCGGCCATGCGTCTGGGCGAGAAGCTCTGGATCGAGGCAGCCTGCCGATACCCGTCCATCCATTGGCACAGTTCTTCATGATAGGTTTTCTGGTCGCTCAGCCAGGCGCCAGGCTCAGGCACGCTGCCGCCATGCCTGGCGATGCACTGATCCAGGCGCTGGATCAACCCATTCAGTTTCTGCGCAAACAGGTCATTGAGCTGCTCGCTGATCTCATCGACGGTGAAATTGGTTCTCACCCCCTCAGGGCGCGTGAGCATGAGCGCCATGCGCGCATAATCGCTGCCGGCTTCGGCCAAAAACTCACGGCCCCAGATCAAGTGGCGGCGACTGGTGGAGAACTTACTGCCATCAAGATCAAGCAGTTCGTTGACAATGTGGTGTCGCGGGGGGGTCAAGCCCAATGCCAGGTAAATCGCCGGGAATAACAAGGTGTGATAATAGGCATTGTCGAAGCCGTAACAATGAACTACATCCATTGCGCCCGAATAGCACTGCTCGGCACGTGCGAAGCGATCGCTGCCGTCAACCGGCAGGTCGCTGGCGCCCCACAGATAACCGAAGGCCATTTCGAACCAGACGTAGATGACCTGATCCTGTACGGATGGCAGGCGGTGGCGAATACCCCAGTCGCTGCGATGGCTGATGCAGATATCCGGCAGCCCCTGGCGCAGCATGGTGTGGCAAAGCTGATAGACATGGGCAGGCATGTTGGCCGTCTGGATGTACTTGAGCAGTTCGTCGGCAAATGCACTCAAACGGAAGAACAAGCGTGTTTCGATTTTTAATCGGGGTTGATGCCCATCGCGCTTGACGCGCGGTTGGGTCAGGTCGGTGCACTGGTTGGGCTGGCCACAGGCCTCACAGGCATTGCCGTCACTGCTTTCGCCACAATGCGGGCAGCCCCCGTGAATGAACGCCTCATGCAGCGCGTTTCCCGCATCATCCACGAACACTGGCGTGTCCTTGGCATAGATAACATCCTGCTCATGCAGTCGTTGCAGGTAGTGATGAACGAAGTCCGCGTACTCACCTTGGGTATCCGGTGTGATGAACACGTCCATATCGATGCCATAACCTTGCCACGTTTCGCGGATGGCCTGGGCGTAGTGGTCGGCGCATGCGCCCGGACCGATGCCTTCCTTGGTTGCGCACGTTACGACGTACGTCTGGTTATCGTCACGCCCGCTGCCGTAGAAAACCCTGGCACCGGTGTTGCCCAGCACGCGCTTGAGCACATCACCTGCGATATAGGGCCCCGAGAGATGTCCCAGGTGCAAATCACCGTTCGGCGTCGGCGGGGTAGCGTAGATCAGGGTGTCCACAACTGGCGCTGCTGCGGGCGCGTTAGAGCGCCCCGCATCCCAATACAATGAATGGAAGGTCAAGGGGTGTTGATCGCTCAGATTACGCAGGGTATGAGGTTCGAAGCGCTGGCAGTGCACGGCGTCTCCCGCACGCACTTCAAGCGTCTCCTGCACGGTTTTAACCACGCCATGCCCAGCGGTGAAAATAAACAACTCATCCTCAAAGTGATTGTGCGGCTGGCTTTCCTCGCCAGGCCCCAGGGTGCAGCCCATCAGGTTAAGGTCAGTGCCAGGCAGGTCAACGGTGCGCGAGTCGACGTTGTAGAAGCGTTTGGCCGGGGAAAACATATTGATCTTTTTCATGGTCGTTGCTCTCTATCCTTGAGAAATTACGCGGGCGAGCTGCATGGCAACATGGGGCGCCATTTTGAATCCGCCACCACTGAAACCAGAGGCAACCAGCACGCCGCCCGGCAACCCCGGTTGCTTGCCAATCAACCCGATGGGTTGCTCGCTGTAGCAGTCGCTATGGCACAGCGCACCCTCCACCGATGCGTCTTGCAGCCAGGGGAAACGCCGTTGACCCTGCTCTCGGGTCAGTTGTGCGTGGGACAGTTGAGCAGGCATGTAACTGTGGCTGGCCGGCACTCGCATACCCGTCGGGTAGCCGACGTAGAGCCCGCCGGTCAGGGGGCACGGTCGTCCGTTAAGCTGATTGATGTCGTCAATAAAACACGGCGCCTCAGGTAACGGTGTCGCGCCCTTGAACCGTGTGACCTGAATATGCTGACTCCACAGGCCAAAGGCATCACCGAACTGGCGAATCAGGAACTCGCTGGTACCATTGCCCATCGCGACAATCACCTGCGCACCGTCGTAATCGCCGTTGGAGCTCAGCACGCCAACGGCCTGCCGGCTTGCAACATCGACACGTACCGCGTGAACCTTTACCGCGTCATGGTAGACCCCCCCCTGGGCGATGGCCGATTGCACCAGGTACTGCAACGTCGGTCTGGCCTCCATGTAGCCTGAGCCCGGTTCGTGCAGCGCCATTTGCGCGGTGATCGGCAACGCGGGGTAGCGGGCAGCCAAGGCCCGGGAGTCGAGCAATTGAGCCGGTACCCCTTCGCGCTCCAGCCAGCCCTGCATGTCGGCCAATGCGTGTGGCTCGGCGAAATGCAGATAGCCCGTCTCGGTAAAGGGCACTTGCCCCCCGGAGTCCTGCGCCAACTGCCGGTAGAAGTGATAGCCCTGCGCCGCAGCGCGGGTCGCCTCCCAGGACGCATGAGTGACCCGCACGATGCAGCCGGAAGCACCTGTCACACCGCAGCTGAGCTGCTTGTCATCCAGCAGCAGGCAGCGTTTGCCCGCCAGGGTCATTACATAAAAGCACGTCGCGCCGATGATGCCGGCCCCAATGATGATGACGTCAAACGGCTTGCTCATAGTGCCTCCGTTTCAGGGTGGTGCGCAGATCGTCAACGATTTCACCGGCGCGAATGGCCATATTGGAAATGAGCGTGGCGCTCAATCCATGAGTGTCTTCGGCAACACCCGTGGAATACAGCAGTGGCGCCGAGTCCCCCTGAAAGGTCAGGCGGTAGTTACGCAAAATACGCGCCGAGCCCTCGTCGTGGACCAGTCGGACAGCCAGGGATGCGCACAACAGGTCGGCGATGCGGCGGGGACGGAAGCCGGTCGCGCAGACCAGATAGTCGCAGCGCAGCTTTTGTACATCGCTGCTCATTTGGCGGTTGAACGCCACCTGTAGACCGGCATCCTGAACAAGGACCGATTGGAAACGACTCATGCGTTCCAGCTTGAGACGCTGCTGCCCACTGACTTCGTCGTCGTACCAGTTGCGGTAGAGTTTTTCGATCAGGGCCATGTCCACTGCGGAGTAATTGGTGGAGGCATGTGTGCGCAGTATGTGTTGCCGTACATGGGCGGGCGACGCGTGGAAATCGTCGACCGCGTCGGCGTTGAATATTTCGTTCACGAATGGGCTGTCGTCGGCTGGCGTGTAGCCATAGCGCGCCATGATGGCTGTCACGTTCATGGCCGGATACGTCTCGAGCAGGTACTCAACGGCCTCGGCGGCACTCTGCCCACCGCCCACCACGACGCAGTGGCCGTCGGCATTCAACGCAGTCTTTTCAAGATGGGCCAGCAAGTGATGAACGTGCGTTACCCGCTCGCCGGGCTCCACCCCCAATGGCAATTGAGGCTCAAGGCCCAATGAATGAACCACCGAACGGGCAAGCACAGCCGTCGTCATATCACCCACCTGCATCTGGACTCTGAACAGAGGTGAACCGTCATCGTCCACGCCGCCCTCGTTGATGCTCAGCACCTGATGACCGTAGAACACCTGGTCGCTGAACTCCGCCGCGCACCAACTCAGGTAATCGTGAAACTCCAGGCGGCCGGGGAAGAAGTCCTTCTTGTTGCAGAAGGCGGCGATCCGGCCTTTGCTGTGCAAGTAATTGACGAACGTAAAGTAGCTGCGCGGGTTGCGAAAGCTGACCAGGTCTTTGAGAAACGTCACCTGCATGGTTGCATTCTTGAACAGCATGCCCTTGTGCCAACCGAAACCAGGTGCGCTGTCAAAAAAAGCAACATCCAGCTCGGGGGCCATCTCCTGAAGGGCGATGGCGAGCGAAATGTTCGAAGGGCCAAAGCCGATACCCACCACATCGTGGATTTTTTGCTCGCAAGGGCTGATGACCAAATCTGTTGCAAAACTCATGTGAACTCCCTGTCTACAGAATTTCAGGCTGAGCGCAGCCGCAGGAGGTTGATCGTGTGATGACCTCCCTGGGCATTTCTATTGGGGTGCTGCGCAGCGGCGACGGGTTAATCGATCTCGAAGGCGTCGGTAAGGTTGAGCGACTGGAGCATGGCGATCTCCTCGGTCAACTTTTCAAGGCAATGATTGCGTAAGAAAACCGTACATCCGTAGGTGGTGCCGTCAGTGGTCATTGCTACCGCCTTGCCAACCGGCGGCGCAACGAAATAGTGGCTGAAGCTCTCCAGGCTGCGCACTTCACGGTCAAAGAGAAAGGCCTTGACCCGCCCGGCCCGCGTAATCACAAAAGAGTAATCCGCCACCGCTGCACCTTGCGTCGGGCCTTGCCCGAGTGCCTGCGGCCACTGTTTCCAGCAATCCTCCTGGGCTGGCCAACCGCCCAACCGGCAAAGCTGCGGCAACGGCGTGCTGGCCAGTCGCGGCGACAGCTTCACCAGCCGCGCGCCGGTTGACGTGATCACCACCTCAGCGTGCAACGGGCCGTGCAGCATGCCGAGCCCGTTAGCCAGCGCGGCAAGCTGCGGCACCAGCCGTGCCGGCAGCACGGCGGAAGGCAGGCTGTTGACGGCAGTGAGGAGCCTGCGCCCTTCCAGATCCAGGGTATGACAGCGCCAGGCGTCAGTGACGTGGAACTCACCCGCGTCGAGTACCCCATTGATGAACACGGGATAACCCGGTTCATGGACATGGATCTGAAACGGCCCCGGTGCATCATCCAGCAAGGCGGCGACCTGGGACGCAGTGGCCCACTGCCCCCCCAGCAGCACGACTGAACCGCGCGAACTCGGCGACAACGCCGGGCGCACTACCCACGCACGACCATCATCAGGCGGCAACCGGTCCAACGATGCCACTTGCCGACCGTCAAACGCCAAGTCAGGGGCGAGCCTGCGAACCGCCTGGTGTTGCGCGCACTTGTCAAAGAACACTGCCGGATCGCAGCCTGCGGTGAAAAACCCATCGGCGATGTTCAGCGGCATGACCTGACGCAGCTCCAGGTCATCGCTGGAGAGCCGATAACTGACCGGTGCCCGGCACCGTGCAGTGGTGTTGTTCATCATTGCAGCGTCTCGCGAGTCGGGCCCCGGAAGTGCACCGCATCGATGTGGCAGTTGCGCGGTTGCGTCAGCACGAAGCGCATGGTCTCCCAGATGGAACGACCGTTGAGCAATGGGCTGGCAGGATCAACCGCCTCATCCAGGCCGGTCACTTCAAAATCGGGCGGGTAAAAACCGGTGACCCGAATGTGCTCCTTGGCCAGGTGATGAGCCATGTTCTGGCAAAAGCCACTCATACCGTGTTTGGCGGCGAAAAAGGCTGGATGGGCGATAGAGTCGGTAAACTGCGGCACGCCGCACACCGAGACCATCGCCATAATGTCGGCCGCCGCCGAGCGACGCAGCCCGGGCAACAGTGCACGGGTCAGGGTGATCGAGCCTGTCAGACCGGAGTTGATGGTGCCGGCGATGTCGTCGTCACTGTCGTCTTCTCCCAATAGCCCCTCAAGCCACTGCGCCGCGCTCAGCACCAGAACGTCCACCGCCCGCTCATCCTGCAGGATTTGCGCAGCGAAGGCGCGCACCGATGCAGGGTCGGCGATGTCGCACGCGTAGGCACGCGCAGATCCCCCTTCGGCTCGAATAAGCTCACACGTGGCCTGCGCACTGGACATCTGGCGCGCGCACAAGTCGACATGAGCCCCTTCCCGGGCCAGCCACACCGACACCGCCTGGCCGAAATCACGACCACCACCGGTGACGACAACACGTTTATTTTTCAGCATGGTATGCGTTCCTGTCGCAAGGTTCGTTATAAGCCCGGATGGGGAACCGTCTGGCTACCCGAGACCTTCTCCTGATAGAGATGATCAACGATGTAGTCGGCGGCGTGTTCGGCCCAGATATCGGCAGCGATGTACTGGTGATGCTCGTCCGGAAGGCAGATGGAGAGCATTTGGGTGTTCACGCCGTTGCCCGGATCAAGCGCGACAGCATTCACCTCCGTCGGCAAGTCAGCGTTAAGCGAGCCAATCAGCCCCTCGACGGCGAATTTGCTGGCACAGTAAGGCCCCAGTCCCCACGAAGCCGAGCGCCCCCAACCGGAACTGATCGCGATGAACAGGCCCTGGCGACGGTCGAGCATCGATGGCAAAAAAGCATGCAGGGTATTGACGACCCCCAGCACGTTCACCTCCATCACTCGCGCCCAGTCCTGCAGGTCAATCTCCCACGCCGGCTTGCGTTCGCTGATCACCCCGGCGTTGCACACCACGATGTCAACCGGACCGTCGCGCAATACGGCCTCTGCGAATTGCTGCATGTCCTGAGACTCGGTGACCGAGGCGCAGTACAGCGCAGGATTGCCTTGCACCGCGCCGACAGGCGCGTCAACTGCAAGCTGGCAGCCATGAACCTGGTGGCCGCGTGCGGCCAGCGCATGGCCCAGGGCTTTGCCCAAGCCACGGCTTACTCCGGTGATGGCAATGGTGAGTGGCGCTCTTGCTTTCATTGTAAAAAGTCCTCCTTGACCCTCGAACAGCGTGCGCTGAACTGTGAAACAGGATTATCCGGTTGCAAATCAGGTACCTCTCCCGCCCGGTAATCGGCGGGCCAGTTGGCGCTCAAGGCTGAACGCCCGACCAGTGCATGGCCGCTGACAAAGATAAACGGCACCTTGCAGGTAATCGCAGCCTCGGCATCGGCAATGGCATCCCCCAGAAAGAGCGCCTGCGAAGCATCACACCCATATTGATCGAGCAGAGCACGAATCGCAGCAGTCTTGGAGGTGGGTGAGCCGATCACTCGTACCATGTAGCGATCGATACCGCTCACCCTCAACGCCCGGATAATTTCCTCTTCCTTGCCACCGCTCACCACCGCACATACCACGTTGCCCTCTGCCAGTTGCGCCAGCAACTGCTGCGCCCCGGCCACCAAGGGTGCAGCGCTGTAATGGGTGCGCAGATAATCTTCATAACGTGAGATGCACGTCGCCAGGAAATGCTCGGCATCGGGGCCGACGGGCGCAATCAGTTGCTGGAAGACCTCAAAATGCCAGAGTCTGGGTCGTCCGAAGTTAAGTCTGAAACTTTCCTTGCAACGATCGCGCAGCTTCTGCGAGTAATGCGCCAGTGCGTAATCGACCGCCGCCAGCTTCACGCCATTGGAGTCGAGCAACACGCCGTCGCAATCGAAAAATACCAACTGCTTACCCACTAACCTATCGCCAAGCGTGACCCTGGTCATACGCGTACTCCGCACTTACCTGTACTGGTTGAGAATGTTCACATCAAACTTGTGCGATCCGGCGTGCCCGGCGATTCTGCCGACGATGTCGATGCGCTGCGCACCGCTTAACGGAGCACCTTCGAACAGTCTCTGTGCATAGGTGGGGTGGATGTTATGCCTGGCCTGACAACGGTAGGTCGGCGAGTACCCCCAGTTCGCTACTTGCCGCAGAGGTTCGATATGCTCGGCCAGAAAGTCTTCGCAGTGCGCCATCGGCTGTTGAGGCTTGAGCAACGCCAGGCTCTCTGTCGCCGCATTACCCGCGCCACGGCCGATGCCGGCAAAGGTACCGTCGACATACCGGGCCCCTGCCTGGATAGCAGCGTGGGTGTTGGCGACGGCCAGACCGTAGTTGTCATGCGCATGAAAGCCAAGCGGCAAGTCTGTCAGCTCGGCAGCGTTGCGAAATAACTGGTGCACCTGCTCCGGCAACATGCGGCCAAAACTGTCGGCAAAATACAGGGCAGCGATCGGTTCCTGGTCCAGGCCGTTGAGCCTATCGGCCAGTTGATCGCTCGATAGCTCGGCGACCTGCATCAGGTTGAGGATCACTGTCAGCTCATTGCCCTCCAAAGCCCGCGCCAATCTCACGCAAGCATCGAACTGGCTGCTCTTGGCCGCAATACGCAGAATATCGATACGAAATGGCGCGCGGCGAACCGAGGCGAGTATCACGTCGGCCATTGCCTGGGGGGATTGCTCCAGCGCTGGCCCCGCGTCAATCATGACGGCTACTTTGATCTGATGCGGATCAATCAGCAGGCACTGCTGCTCCGTCAGTGACTCGGGCAATGCCTTATAAGACCCGTAATCAGTGCTTTGCGAAAACGTATCGAGATTCAGGTAACCCAATTCGACGATGTCCACGCCAGTGGCCAGGCAAGTACCGAAGTACTGCCGAGCCATGGCATCGGAAAACCGCCAATCGGTCTGGAACCCACCATCGCGCAAGGTGCAATCCAGTAACGCGAATGACTGTTTTCGATCGGTCATTTTTGCTGACCTGCCGCATCGACGCTCCAGTCGTACACCTGCTCCAGGCGCCACCAGTTCAATTCTGTCTGATTGCCGGCAATACGTTTGAGCAACGGATTATCACCATGCATCTGGTCGTCCCACGCCTGCACTGCCGGATGGAAAGACAAGGCACGGCTGAAGTCACGCAGCGGATCAAACTCATCGTTGGCCTCTACCTGCATGAACAGCGTGCGGGGCGGCAAAAGATAAATTGACATGCGCTGCAAGCCAATTTCCTTGAGCACGCCGTGCTCACCGGCAATTTGTTGCGGCACGTCGCGGTGTAACGTCTTATACAGGGTTACTGCTTCGGTACTGGTCAACTCAATTGAAAAACCAAAACGCTTCATGTGTAACTTCCTTATTACTGGGTCACGAATTCAAGAAGTTGGTCATACACCTTTTCAACTTCGCAAAGTGTTTCCGGGTCCATGGTAAAATCAACCGGAGGGCGAATCAATGTATTGCTCATTAAACGACGCCGCTTGAGCAAGTGCTTTGACAACTGCAAGTAACAATCGATACTCGCCATCATATGGCACATTAAATAAGACAACGGATAACCAATAGCCCTGGCGAGTTTTTCATCGCCTGTTTGCAGCGCGCGCCATAAGGCCACGGTAATTTCGGCGATTTCGGTCGCCGGAATAACGCCTGCCAACCCACGCTTATAGGTATCGACCAACATCATGCCGCCATCGCCTTCGAAGATCCTGGCCTCGCCGCCGGTGGCATCGCGCAACAGCGATACTTTGGGCGCGGTAGGCGCCGACTCCGGTTTGAACTGCACTTTCTGCGCCCCGAACGTCTTGAGCAGACGCGCCTGCACATCAATCGACATTGGACGCTTTGCAAGGGATTTGGCGTGGTGCACCAGCACCGGAACGCTGACGCTCTCGATCACATTGGCGAAGTAGACATACATCTGTTCATCGTCAAGTGCCCACATCGACGGGTGCATCACCAGCAATGCGTCACAACCTGCCTGCTCGGCCTGCCGCGAATACTCAATGGCCTGAGCGATGCTTTCGCCGCCCGTGCTCATGATCGCCAGGCCTTTATCGCCCGTTTGCTCGGCGATCAATTCAGCGACGCGAAAACGCTCGGTAGTGGTCAACCGTGATACTTCCGAGATTTGCCCGATGACCACACCGTCACACCCCGTGTGCAGAATGTGTTCGATCTGCAGCCGCAGGGCTGAAGTATCCAGAGAAAGGTCGCTGTTGTACGGAAGGATGGCGACCGGAAGGACACCATGAATTGAAGCGTTCGTCATATCTGATATTCCTTATCAAAGTTCGACGTTAACAAACAAGAAGCCAGTCAAGAGTCCCACCAGGCCAAAACGTTTGCTCACACTATCCAGTAGCGCAAGACCCGCTGCCGCATTACTTGGATGGGCAGTTCTATTTTCACTTCGATCAAATAATTTTTGCTTCAGAGATCATACAAATTTTTCAGAAATCTCTTACAGGACTTTCCGTCATTTCGAAGTCGCAGCGAAGTTAATGGCGGGCGACTTTATTGTCCAACCAGTATATATTTCAAATTATTACAAATTACGCAAAGCACAGAATATTTTTTCTGCTGCAAAACTATCATTACTGTTTGTTTCATACATGTAACAAAAGTTGTACTCATGCAAGCGCGATAAAACAGACAAGTACGTACTTCTTCCCTCTTATGTTTTTATTGTTGAGTTTTAACTAACGCTAAAAATCATTTCAGGCAGGCGAGCCTGGTTAATCCCTGGCCTGCGGATACAGCAGGCGCTCGGCCAATTCGTCAGCCACTCGAGCGGGGGAGCGCTTTTCAGCCTGGGCATGGGCGTAGATTTCAGTGAGGCGCCTGCCGATGTTGGACAGGTGCGCGGTGATGCTCGGCAGCTCGGCGCCACTGTGTTTGAGTGCGACGTAGATCAGCCCGCCGGAATTGATCACGTAATCGGGCGCGTAGAGGATGCCGCGGCCTTCCAATTGATCGGCGATGTCCAGGTGGGTCAGCTGTGCACTGGCAGAACCGGCCACGGCGGCGCAGCGCAGTTGGCCGACGCTCTGGCGATTGAGTACCGCGCCCAGGCCGCACGGGGCAAGGATGTCGCACGGGGTGCTGAGCAAGGCGTCGTTGGCGATGGGGTGGGCGCCCAGTTGTTCCATGGCCAGTTGCACCTTGCCGTGGTCAATGTCGCTGACCAGCAGTTCGGCGCCCGCCGCATGCAGTTGTTCGGCCAGGGCGTAACCGACATTGCCCAGGCCCTGCACCGCCACGCGCAGGCCTTCGAGGTTATCACTGCCCAGGCGGGCCATGGCGGTGGTGCGAATGCCGGCAAACACCCCCATGGCCGCATGGGGGGCCGGGTCGCCGGCGGCGCTGGTGCTGGTGACGAAGCGGGTGTGTTGGGCGATGCAATCCATGTCGGCGACCGAAGTGCCGCTGTCGATGGCGGTAATGTAGCGCCCGCCCAGTTGCTCGACACAGCGGCCAAAGGCTTCAAACAGCGCGGCACGACTTTCCACATGGCCCGGGCGCAGGAT
>NZ_CVTX01000006.1:0-1435 GCF_900005715.1 Pseudomonas sp. 34 E 7 | reverse complement strand
GGCCAGGCGTTCATCGCCCTGACGCCGGCTCATCATGCCCAGAAGCACTTGATTGAGGCTCATCAGCGCAATCAGCGGCAGGTTCATCAGCTTGCGTGCCAGGTTGACCCAGGTCACCGCGCCTTCCCCCAGCAGCGATGCCACCAGACGCTCGATCAACGCCAGGCCCTGACTGGCACCGTTGCTCAGCAACAGAGGACCGATGCGCTGGCCCAGCTCGCGCAAGGGCGCGAGCGACAGCTGCATGCGCCAGGGTCGCCAGCCCTGGCGCCAGATCGACGGCAGCAACGCCAATGGCATCAACGCGCTGCCGACCAGGCACGCCAGCGCGAGGCTGTGGGGCTGGCTGGCGGTGCCTGCCAACGCGAGGTATGTCACCGGCGGCAGGTTGAACAGCAGCGAGCCCAACCCCGCCAGCACAAACCGCTCGCTGGCCTGCAACGGCACGCTGAACAGTGCATGCAGCATCAGGCCCGGTACACACCAGGCCAAGATCTGCAGATTGCTCGCGGCCAGGTTCGTGGCGCCGGCGGCCAGCCCAGGGCCGAGCACCTGCACCAGCCAGGGCGCCAACAGCATCAGCAACAGGCTCGTGAGCAGGGCGATCAGCATCAATGCCGGGAACAGCACCGCCAGCCAGTCCAGGCGTTCGCTGTCCCGGCGTTGCAGATACAGCGGCAACGCGGCGGCACTCAATACGCCACCGGCCAGCGACATGCGCAGCGCCTCGGGCAGGAACAAGGCGATCAGGAACGCATCACTGCGCTCGCCCGCGCCCCAGGCAGCCACCAGCAACCACTCGCGCGCAAACCCCAGGCACAGACCCAACAGGGTCGCCACGGTCAGCCATACGGCGGAGCCGAGCATCAGGGCCGCGCGCCATCAAGCATCGGCTTTTGATACAGCACCGCCTTGACCTGGGGCAGGCGCGCCGGGAACAAGCGGCGCGCCTCCAGCACGTTAATCCCCACCATCAGCCAGAACAGCGCCACCATCACCACGGCAAAGCTGAAGTAGTGGTCAAACAAACCGCTGACCAGCGCCGACAGAATCCCGGCCGTGCTGCCCAGCCACAGCGCATTGTCCTTGGTCAGGCGGATCGGGCCTTTTTCCGGCCGGGCCTCACGCCACCAGCGCACGGTGACCGCGATAAACAACAGCATGCCGACCACGCCGGTCTTGTAGATGAAGTTCAGCCACAGGTTGGAGATGCCCAGCAAGTGCGTATCCGGTACCGGCGGGTCGACCTTGAAACCGATGCCGAACGGGTACGCCGCCACGGCCTGCGGGAACATGCGGTACTCGTCGAAACGCACTTCGGTACTGGCGTTGCTCGACGAGAAAATCGTCGCCAGGCGCTCCTGCAACGGCGGATACGCCATGACCAGCGCCACGGTCAGTGCCGCGCCGATCATCAGCAAGCGTCCGGTGTAAG
>NZ_CVTX01000027.1:0-6714 GCF_900005715.1 Pseudomonas sp. 34 E 7 | reverse complement strand
GGTGGTTTCGGCGGTGGCGGGGCGTCGGGCGGCTGGTAATGACAATAACGAAAATAGAGCATCTACAACCATGGCATTACTGACTGAACATGAGCAGCGCCAAGTGGCCGAGGCGATCGCCCGGGTCGAGCAACAGACCGACGCCGAACTGGTCACCGTGCTGGCGGCGCGGGCCGACGACTACGCCTACATCCCGTTGCTGTGGGCCAGCCTGATTGCATTGGTGGTGCCTGGCGTGGTGCATTACTTGTCGGGCTACCTGACCATGTACACCTTGTTGCTGGCGCAGTGGGCGACCTTCATTGTGCTGTGCCTGGTGTTTCGCTTGCCCAAGGTCACCACCCGTTTGATCCCGCGCTCGGTGCGCCATTGGCGCGCCTCGAACCTGGCGCGCCGTCAGTTCCTCGAGCAGAACCTGCATCACACGCTGGGCAGCACCGGGGTGCTGATTTTTGTCAGCGAGGCGGAGCGCTATGTGGAAATCCTGGTGGATGACGGCATCTCCAAGCGGTTGGACGACAGCAACTGGGATGGCATCGTCAAGGCGTTTACCCAGCAGGTGAAGCAGAGGCAAACGCTGGCCGGGTTCATTGCGTGCATCGAGGCCTGTGGTGAATTGCTCAAGGTGCATGTGCCGGTGACGCAGACGCGCAATGAACTGCCCAATCGCCTGGTCGTACTCGAATAACCAGGGCAACACCGTTCTAAATGTGGGAGGGGGCTTGCCCCCGATAGCAGTGGATCAGCCACTACATGGGTAGCTGACAGATTGCCATCGGGGGCAAGCCCCCTCCCACATTTGGATCTACCTTGGCTGTTGGAACTGACCACTGGTCAAATAACTCCGTGCCGTTGCGGGCTATCCCCCCTAAAATGCCCGGCATTCTTTGCCCGAGGCGTTTTTGTTCATGTCCGTCACCGCTCAACCCGCCAGCCCTGCACCGGATCATCATGCCCAGTTCATCGAACTGCTGACCGCAAGCCTGGCGCATAACGCCTTTATCAAGCTGGTGCTGGCCAAGTACGTCGGTGATGAAGCCGAACTGCAGCGGCTGATCATCAAAGCGGTCACCGTCAAGGAACAGCCCTGCCTGTCCTTCGTCTACCGCTACAAGACCCGCGACATCACCAAGAACCTGGCGCTGGCCGACGGTGTGGCGGCGATTGCCGAGCTGCTGCCGGCCTCGTTCAAGAACGCGCACCTGTTGTCGCTGACTGACGAAGCCCAGCTGGAATACAGCAAGAAGAACAAAAGCTCGCTGTTCAAAAGCAAGCCGCAGCAATTGCGTGAGGCGCCATCGGCCGAGCATAACCGCGAGAAAAATCGCTTCCTCGACCTGAGCCGGCCGTTCCTCGCCGACCTGGGCGTGACCGACGCCAAGCAGGCGCTGATTCCGTCGATGTCGCGCAAGTGGAAGCAGATCAACAAGTTCATCGAAGTGTTCAGTCACGCGCTGACGTCGTCGCCGTTGCAGCTCGACCAACCCGTACGCGTTGCCGATTTTGGCTCGGGCAAGGGCTACCTCACGTTTGCGATCCACGACTACCTGCGCAACACGCTCAAGGCCGAAGGCGAAGTGACCGGTGTCGAGTTGCGCCAGGACATGGTTACCCTGTGCAACGAAGCGGCCGCGCGCCTGGAGCACCCGGGGCTGGCGTTCAAGTGCGGCGATGTGCGCAGCGTCGCGCCGAGCCGGCTGGACGTGATGATCGCCCTGCATGCCTGCGATATCGCCACCGATTATGCGATTCACACCGGTATCCGTTCCGGTGCGTCGATCATCATGTGTTCGCCGTGCTGCCACAAACAGATCCGCCTGCAGATCCAGAGCCCGGCGCTGCTCAAGCCGATGCTGCAATACGGCCTGCACCTGGGCCAACAGGCGGAAATGGTCACCGACAGCCTGCGCGCCTTGTTTCTCGAAGCCTGTGGCTATGAGACCAAAGTGTTCGAGTTCATCTCGTTGGAGCACACCAACAAGAACAAGATGATCCTGGCGATCAAGCGTGCCGAGCCTTTGGACAATACGCAGTTGCTGGCAAAGATCCAGGAACTCAAGGCGTTCTACCACATCACCGAACATTGCCTGGAAACCCTGCTGCGCGCCGATGGTTTCTTGAACTAGGCGCTGGGCCCATTTGGGAGGGGGCTTGCCCCCGATTGCAGTGTGTCAGCCAACAGGTTCATTGGCTGATCCACCGCCATCGGGGGCAAGCCCCCTCCCACATTTAGACTCGGTGTAGCAATCAGAAGAATCGCGTCACGCTGATCTTCGCATCGCGCCCCTTGGTATAGGCGCGGTCGCCGCTCAACGCCGGGCGGAAGTTTTCGTTGAACAGGTTGTCCACGGTGAAGTTCACCTCGGTGCCCTTGAGGTACGCCTGTTGCGGTGTCCATTTGGCGAACAGGCCCTGGGTGTTGTAGCGCTTGTTGCCATACTGGTCGTAGAACAGATCGCCCACCCCTGAACCCGGGCCGCCGGAATAGTTGTCGCTGGGCAGGCGGTCGGTGGCGCCGATGAACTGGCCCATCCAGCCTACCTGGGCATCCCAGGCCGGAATGTGGGTACCCAGCACCAGCACCCATTTGGTCGGCGGGATATCCCGCGCTGCCACGTCCGGGCCCCAGGGGTTGGTATAGGCGCCTTCGTGCTGGCCTTTGGCATAGGCGAATGACACCGAGCCGAACACGTAGGTGGAGTTATAGATCGACTCCACTTCAATGCCCTTGATCGTCAGGCCGCCGATATTGCGGTAGTTGGACATCGCCCCCGCTGGGCAGGCGGAGCCAATCGTGCCGCCGTTGACGGCCTGGTTCCGGCACCCCACGCCGGTGGCCTTGAAGATTTCGTCTTCGACCGTGTTGTGGAACAAGGTGGTGCGCAATTGCAGGTTGTCATCCTGGGCGACGAGATTGTCGAAGTGAGTGATGTTGCCCAGGGTAATCGAGGTGATGCGCTCCGGGTCCAGGTCCACGCTGGTGGCGGTGCGGCTGCCCAGGCCCTGCACTTCGTATTGCTCGTCGATCACCGGCGCACGCCAGGTCTGGCTCCAGTTGGCGAACAGGCCGACATTTGGCGTGACGGTCCAGAACAGCGCCAGGCGCGGCGACCAGCCGGTGTAGGTGCGGTCGCTGTAGTCGTGGCCGATCGCAGGGTCAGGGTTGTTGTAGTACGGCGCATCATTGCCTTCGCCCCGGTTGCGCACATGGTCGTAGCGCAGCGACGGGGTGATGGTCAGGTCGCCCAGGGTCACTGCGTCCTGGATGAAGAAGCTGTTCGTGTCGACCTTACCGTGGGGCATGAAGCCCGGCTGGAAATGGCCGTAGTTATAGCGCGGCGTATTGTAAGTGCTGCCGGGCATCCACATTTCGGTGTCGCGCACGTGCTTGCGCACCTGCCCGCCGACTGTCAGCGCATGCTGCAGGGGGCCGGTGTCGAACAGGCTGACGTTGCGGATATCCAGATGCTTGTCGGTGTAGGCGGTGTCCATCTTGCGCCCGCCGGTGGCCAGCTGGAAAAACGCGGTGGCGTCACGCTCGTCGCTCTGTTCGGTGTTGGACTGGGAGTACTTGACGGTCATGTCCACCAGCGGGTTGTCCAGCGGCTGGTAGTGGTACTTGCCCGACCAGGTGGTGTCGACGGTATCGCGGTGCGCCAGAAAGCGCTTGAGTGCACCTTCGTAACCGTAGCGGTCGATGTTGAGCTGGGTCGGTGGTGTCGGGTAGCTGGCGGCGGAGAAGGGTGTCCAGCGGTTGCTGTGGGAGCGCGAGTAGGACAGGCCGACACTGTGTTCCTCGGTGAAGTACGCGTTGACCTTGAACAGCTTGCCGTCCACATCCTGGGCGCTGTTGGGCAGGCGCTGAGGATTGATCGGGTACTGGTTGTTCTCGTTGGGCAGCTTGGCGGCAACCTTCATGTCGCCGCCGTCGCGTTGGGTCAGATAGGCCAGCGCATCGAAACGGCCGTCGTCGGTGCGGCCGTACACGGCACTGCTGTAGACCTGTTCATGGTCGTTGCTCGAGTAGCCGTATTTGAGCATTGCGCCGCTGTTGCGGCCGTCCTTGAGCAGGTCCGGGGCATCCTTGGTGGTCATGTTGACCGTGCCGCCAAAGCCGCCGTTGCCGGTGAACGGTGAGTTCGGGCCTTTCTCTACCTCAATGCTCTTGATCAGCTCGGGCTCGATAAAGACGGTGCCCTGCTGGTAGCGCTCAAAACCACTCTTGGTCGCGCCATCTACGGTCATCGGCACGTCTTCGGCATCGCCGAAGCCACGGATGTTGATGGTTTGGCCGCCGGGCTTGAGCGAGCCGCCCTGGCTCACGCCGGGCAGGGTCTGCAACAGGCTGGGGATGTTATTGGACTGGTAGCGGTCAATGTCGGCCTGGGTCAGGGTGGAGCGGTTGACGGTACTGGAGTCCACTTCGTTGCCGGTGCCGATCACGCTCGAGGTATCGAGCTGGATTGCGCGGCCTTGCGTGGCCCTGGCCGCATCGGCGCGCACCACGTAGGTCGTGCCAACCTTGATCAGGGTGAAGTCGGCGCCTTTGAGCAGGATACGAATCGCCTCTTCTGCGCTGTACTCCCCCTTGAGGGCCGGCGCCTGCACATGCTTGAGCAACGCCTCATCGAACAGCAGCTGGATCTTCGCCTGCCGGGCCACCTGGCTCAGGGAGGTCGCCAACGGCTGGGCCGGCAGTTGCAGCGTGAATGACTCGGCCTGGGCGCTGACGCTGAACGCCAGGCAGGTGGCAAGCAGGGTCGGCTGTAGAAACAGGTGCGAAGCAGGGCAAGGCGCGCGAAACATGAGATCCCCCGGTGCGGCTAAATAGCCAAAAAGGTGTGCGTATCAAACGCAGACGGGAGGAAGACGGGGCACGCAAAAAAATCCACACATGCGAATGCAAAATATTCTCATGTGTGGCTTATTTGCTTGATTCGATTCGCACAATGCCGTCGGCGGACGTCACGGTTTTCACCGGTAACAGGGCGGGCAGGGCGTTGAGCAGTGCGTCCGGGTCATTCACATCCAGGTTGCCCGACACCTTGAGTTGCGCCACGGCCTTGCTGACCTGTAGAGGCGCCTGGGGACGGTACAGGCTCAATTCGTCGATCAGGCTGGCCAGCTCGCGATTACGAAACGCCAAGTGCGCGCTGCGCCAATCGGCGACGTCTACGGCGTTGAGGGTTTGCTGCTGCAGCGTGCCATTGGCGTACTGGTAAGTGGCGCGTTGCCTGGCCTGGAGCAACGCGGCGGGGTGTGTTCGATCCGGCTCGAAGGCCACTTGGCCATGGGCCACGCTGACCACCAGTTGCTGTTCACTGCGGCGCACATCGAAACCGGTGCCCACCACCCGCACATTCGCCTCGCCGGCTTGTACGTACAGCGGGCGTTCCTGATCGGCGGCCACTTCGATGTACAACTGGCCTTTGTCCAGATGAAGGATGCGCTGGTGCGCGGTGAACTCCATGCGAATGCGGGTGTTGGCGTTCACATACAAGGTGCTGCCATCGGGCAGGTGCAGGGTGCGCATGCCCTTGGCATGACCGGCAACCTGGGCGTGATACAGCTCGCGTGGCGCACCGAGATGAGGGGCAAGAACGGCGCAGAGCAAGGCGGCCGCGATTGCCAGCGCGGGGCGCCATACCGGTTTGCGCCGGGGCAGCGCCAAGGGTTTGTTCAATGGCTGCAACTGGGCGAGGTCGGTCCACAATTGCTCGAATTCGGCATAGGCGCGCGCATGGGCCGGGTTGGCCCGCCAGGCGGCGAAGGCCTTGCGGTCGACACGGTCCGCGTGGCTGCGGTTGCGTGCAAACCAGCTGGCGGCTTGGGCATCAATGGCGTCGCTCGCGTCGATGTCCAGCGCGTCGAGGTCGCTCAGGCGGCTCATTGGGGCTGCTCCGTGCCGGGGTCAGGTTGAAGACGTCGTTTGCAATGCAGCAGGGCAAAAGCAATGTGCTTTTCCACCATGCTCGTCGAAATGCCCATGCGCGCGGCGATCTGTGCCTGGCTCAAGCCTTCGAAGCGATGCAGCATAAGGGCTTCGCGCCGACGGGGCGAGAGTTCGGCGAGGACTTCTTTCAAGTGTTCCAGGCGCTGGATGCGCAGCGCGGCGGCCATGGGCTCGTTTTGCTCGTCGGTGACGGCTTCGGTGGGGGCGTCGGCTGAATCGGCGTGGACACTGCGGCGTACCTGTTGTTTACGCCAGTGATCGCGCAGCAGGTTGCGCGCCATCTGAAACAGAAACGCCCGTGGCTGCTCGACCTTGGCCCGGTCGCGGTAGTCCAGCCATTGGGTAAACACATCCTGGGTCATATCCGCCGCGTCACTGGCGTTGTCCGTGCGTTTGCGCAGGAAATGCAGGATATCTGCATAGAACCCGCGACAGGCATCGGCCGACAATGGGTCGGGCTTGGGACGAGACATGGATATCCTTCTTGACGCAGCACGGCTTGGAAAGGTCGTGAATGATATCGAGAATTATTGTCATTTGTCTCTTTTTAAAATCTGTACCCCATTCAAAATGTGGGAGGGGGCTTGCCCCCGATTGGGGTGTGTCAGTCACCGAATGTGTTGACTGATGCGCCGCTATCGGGGCATAGGCATCTACACAACTCTGTAGCGCCCAACCGTAACCACGATGCGAAGCGAGCCGCTCTTGATCTGCTTTTGATCTTGATCTCAGGCGCCCCGTTAAACCACGCTGGCCGAACG
>NZ_CVTX01000028.1:0-19048 GCF_900005715.1 Pseudomonas sp. 34 E 7 | reverse complement strand
GTCCTGCCGGGTTGCCCACGGATTCAAGCCTGCGTTCGGCCAGCGTGGTTTAACGGGGCGCCTGAGATCAAGATCAAAAGCCAGATCAAGAGCGACTCGCTTCGCATCGTGGTTACCGTCGGCTGCTACGGTCTGAAACGTTGTGTAGATACCTATGCCCCGATAGCAGGCAGCCAGACAGCGATGTGTAAGCTGACCCACCGCAATCGGGGGCAAGCCCCCTCCCACATGAGTTCCTCGGTGTTTCTGAGGCCTCAGCGCGGCCCCGACACCACCAGCATCTGCCCGGGCTTCAATGCCTGGCCGGTACGCGGGTTCCAGCGCTTGAGGTGTTGCATCTCGACATTGAAGCGCTTGGCGACCATGTACAGCGAGTCGCCTTTCTTGACCTTGTACTGCACCGGCTTTTTCGCGGCGGCTTTGCGCGTGTCCTGCATCACCAGGGTCTGGCCGACCTTGAGCGCCTGGCCGTTGAGCTTGTTCCAACGCTGCAGGTCGTGCACATCGACCTTGTTGGCCTTGGCGATCAGCGTGAGGTTGTCGCCGGTGCGCACCTTGTAGCTGCGGGTACGCCCGGCAACCGTCTTGGTCTCGACTTCGTCGAACACCGGCTTTTTCGGGCGCATGCTCAACAACTCGTCGGGCTTCATCATCGACAGGGTGCTGGTGAGCAGTTGCGCCTTGGAGGTGGGCACCAGCAGATGCTGGGGGCCGTCCAGGGTGGTGCGTTGTTTCAGGGCCGGGTTGAGCTGGAACAGCTCGTCTTCATCGATTTCCGCCAGCGCGGCGACCCGGGACAGGTCCATGCTTTGCTTGACTTCAACCACTTCGAAATACGGCGTGTTGGCGATCGGGTTCAGGTTGACGCCATAGGCCTCGGGTGCCAGCACCACCTGGGACAGCGCCAGGAATTTGGGCACGTAGTCCTTGGTTTCCTGGGGCAGGGGCAGGTTCCAGTAGTCTGTCGGCAGGCCAAGCTTCTCGTTGCGCTCGATGGCCCGACTGACCGTACCTTCACCGGCATTGTAGGCCGCCAAGGCCAGCAGCCAGTCACCGTTGAACATGTCATGCAGACGGGTCAGGTAGTCCAGGGCGGCGGTAGTGGAGGCGGTGATATCGCGGCGGCCATCGTAGGCGCGGGTCTGGCGCAGGTTGAAGTAGCGCCCGGTGGAAGGGATGAACTGCCACAGGCCGACCGCATCGCTGCGCGAATAGGCCATTGGGTTGTAGGCACTTTCAATCACCGGCAGCAGCGCCAGTTCCAGCGGCATGTTGCGCTCTTCAAGGCGCTCGACGATGTAATGAATGTAGAGGCTGCCGCGTTCCCCGGCGTTCTCCAGGAAGGACGGGTTGCTGGCGAACCACAGGCGCTGTTGCTCGATGCGCGGGTTGACGCCGACGCCGTCCTGCAATTGAAAGCCCCGACGCATGCGTTCCCAGACATCCTGGGGCACTTCGGGGCTGGGCTTCTCTGAAAGCCAGATAGGTTTTTGCTTGATCTTGGCAGCAAGATTGGGTTTGGGTTGCACGGTGGATTGTGCAGCGTAATGAGTCGATTGGCAGCCCGCCAGAGTTGCGGAAACGGCCACCGCCACGGCTTGAGCCAGGCGGGTCAATGCGTCTGAAGAAATGGATTTACGAATAGATGACGACATTGGCTGGAAGTAAGTTCCGGGCAAAAATGTCGGGCGATTCTAGAAAGCGCTTTGGTTCCGGTCAACCATTCAGAAATTTCGTATCAGATCGCTTCGGCTTAGAACTTATCTTTCCAGGCCCTCAAGCTAGCAAACACCTCGGCCCCAGAGCGGTTGTCGCGTCCATTCCGTTCGTCCGCTTTTTGTTTAACGGATGTTTCAGAGGTGCGCAGGAAAGGGTTAGTGCGTTTTTCAAGCGCCAGGTTAGACGGCAGCGTCATCTCGCCACGCGCCCGCAACTGAGCGACTTGCGCAACCCGCTCAGCGATGTCGGTGTTATGCGGTTCCACGGCTTGGGCAAACTTGAGGTTACTTTGTGTGTATTCGTGGGTGCAGTACACCAGGGTGTCAGCGGGCAGGGCGGCCAGGCGCTCAAGCGAGGTATGCATCTGCTCCGGCGTGCCTTCGAACAGGCGACCGCAACCGGCGGCAAACAGCGTGTCGCCACACAACAACACGCCTTGATGGTAATAAGCGATGTGGCCGAGGGTGTGGCCGGGCACTGCGTATACGGCGAAGTCCAGGCCGAGCACGGTGATGCGGTCGTTGTCCTGCAAGTCGACGTCCCTGGCCGGGATGTTTTCGTTCGCGGGGCCGTAGACCTTGGCGCCGGTGAGTTTTTTGAGTTGCTCGACACCGCCGACATGATCATGGTGATGGTGAGTGACCAGGATGTCGCCGAGTACCCAGGAAGGGTTCTGCTCAAGCCAGGCGATGACCGGCGCGGCGTCACCGGGATCGACCACGGCGCAACGTCGGGTTTGCTCATCCTGTAACAACCAGATGTAGTTATCGGTGAAGGCGGGCAGGGCACTGATCTGTATCATTCTTCGATTCGCCAAGCTGAACACATTGGTGCATCTTAGAACGTCTAGGCGAATTGGAGAATGCAATGACTGATAAAGCGTTCGCCCAGGCCGATCCCGAGTGGCTGGCTCTGATCGGTGCCGCCCGCGAATGGCTGTCCGGGCCGCTGGGGCAATTGCTGCTGGATGAAGAGCGGCGCATGCTCGAAGACGAGCTGGGCCGGTTCTTCGGCGGCTACCTGGTGCATTACGGCCCCTCGGCCGATTCGCCACCGAGCGCCCCGCAGGTACAACGCAATGTACGCCTGGGGGCGCCGTTGCCGGGCGTGGAAATCGTCTGCGAGGAGCAGGCCTGGCCGTTGAGCGAACACGCCGCCGATGTGGTGGTGTTGCAGCACGGCCTGGATTTCTGCCTGTCTCCCCACGGTTTGTTGCGCGAAGCCGCGAGCAGCGTGCGCCCGGGTGGCCATTTGCTGATTATTGGCATCAACCCCTGGAGCAGTTGGGGCCTGCGCCACCTGTTCGCCCATGACGGTTTGCGCCAGGCGCGTTGCATTGCGCCTTCGCGGGTCGGCGACTGGTTGAACCTGCTGGGCTTCGCGCTGGAGAAACGCCGCTTCGGGTGCTATCGTCCGCCGCTTGCGTCCGCCAAGTGGCAGGGCCGCCTCGCTGGCTGGGAACGCCGCGCAGGCGCCTGGCAACTGTCGGGTGGCGGCTTCTATTTATTGGTGGCACGCAAGATCGTGGTCGGCCTGCGCCCGGTGCAGCAAGTGCGCCGCGAACCGCTCGGCAAGCTGGTGCCAATGCCGCTGGCCAAGGTCAACCGCGAACAACGTCAACCGTAAAACCTCATTTTGATTCAGGCCGAATAACCGATGACCGATAGTGTAGAACTCTTCACCGATGGCGCCTGCAAGGGCAACCCCGGCCCCGGCGGCTGGGGCGCATTGCTGGTGTGCAAGGGCGTGGAGAAGGAGTTGTGGGGCGGCGAAGCCAATACCACCAACAACCGCATGGAGCTGATGGGCGCCATTCGCGGCCTCGAAGAGCTCAAGCGGCGCTGCAACGTCCTGCTGGTGACCGACTCGCAGTATGTGATGAAGGGCATCAACGAGTGGATGGTCAACTGGAAGAAGCGCGGTTGGAAAACGGCGTCCAAGGAGCCGGTCAAGAATGCCGACCTGTGGCAATTGCTCGATGAGCAATGCAACCGCCATGACATCACCTGGAAATGGGTGCGCGGGCATATCGGCCATCCAGGCAACGAGCGTGCCGACCAACTGGCCAACCGTGGCGTGGATGAAGTGCGCGGCTACAAGCAGAGCTGATGCCGGCTGACGTGTTAACATCGCGCCCTTTGATCTACACACCGTTGAGAGCTGAACCCTGATGGCCATCCGATCCGTTGTACTCGATACCGAAACCACCGGCATGCCGGTGACCGATGGTCACCGGATCATCGAAATCGGTTGTGTCGAACTGATGGGGCGCCGCCTGACCGGTCGTCACTTCCACGTCTACCTGCAACCGGACCGCGACAGTGACGAAGGCGCGATCGGCGTCCACGGCATCACCGACGAATTCCTCAAGGGCAAGCCGCGCTTTGCCGAAGTGGCCGATGAGTTTTTCGAGTTCATCAACGGCGCCCAACTGATCATCCATAACGCGGCGTTCGACGTCGGCTTCATCAATAATGAATTTGCCCTGATGGGGCAAATGGACCGAGCGGATATTTCCCGGCACTGCTCGATCCTCGACACCTTGATGATGGCCCGCGAGCGTCACCCCGGCCAACGCAACAGCCTTGATGCCTTGTGCAAGCGTTATGGTGTCGACAACTCCGGGCGTGAACTGCACGGCGCCTTGCTCGACTCCGAGATCCTGGCTGACGTTTACCTGACCATGACCGGTGGGCAGACCAGCCTGTCGCTGGCCGGTAATGCAACCGATGGCAGCGGTTCGGCGGAAGGCTCGGGCAATCGCCCCTCGGAGATCCGTCGCCTGCCGGCAGACCGCAGGCCCACGCCTGTCATCCGAGCCAGCGAGCAGGATCTGGCCGAGCACGTCGCGCGGTTGGAAGCGATTGCCAAGGCGGCCGGCGCACCAGCATTGTGGACCCAACTGACGCAACAGTAATCCTGGCACCCTACGATCGTTCCCACGCTCTGCGTGGGAATGCCGCCTTGGACGCTCTGCGTCCGCTCTTGACGGCATCAACAGTTGATCCCCACTGTCTTCGAAATCTTCATTCGCCACATTCGCTTCCAGCCTCTACCCTGAGTGCAAGCCCTCAGGAGTAGGCGCGCTCATGTACAAAGACCTGAAGTTTCCCGTCCTTATCGTGCACCGTGACATCAAGGCCGACACCGTTGCCGGTGACCGGGTTCGAGGCATCGCCAGGGAGTTGGAGCAGGAGGGCTTCAGTATCTTTTCTGCCGTGGACTACGCCGAAGGGCGGTTGGTAGCGTCCACCCACCATGGCCTGGCTTGCATGCTGATCGCAGCGGAAGGCGCCGGGGAAAACACCCACTTGCTGCAAAACATGGTCGAGCTGATCCGCCTGGCGCGGGTGAGGGCGCCCAACCTGCCGATCTTCGCCTTGGGCGAACAAGTCACCCTGGAAAACGCCCCGGCTGACGCCATGAGCGAACTCAACCAGTTGCGCGGCATTCTGTATCTGTTCGAAGACACCGTGCCGTTTCTGGCGCGCCAGGTCGCCCGCGCTGCGCGCACCTACCTCGATGGCCTGCTGCCGCCGTTCTTCAAGGCCCTGGTGCAACACACCGCCGACTCCAATTACTCATGGCATACCCCGGGCCACGGCGGTGGCGTGGCCTATCGCAAAAGCCCGGTGGGGCAGGCGTTTCATCAGTTCTTCGGGGAGAACACCCTGCGCTCGGACCTGTCTGTTTCCGTCCCGGAACTGGGCTCGCTGCTCGATCACACCGGGCCGCTGGCCGAAGCCGAAGCCCGCGCCGCCCGCAACTTTGGGGCCGACCATACGTTCTTCGTGATCAACGGCACCTCCACCGCCAACAAAATTGTCTGGCATTCCATGGTGGGCCGCGACGATCTGGTATTGGTGGACCGCAACTGCCACAAGTCGGTGCTGCATTCGATCATCATGACCGGCGCGATCCCGTTGTACCTGTGCCCGGAGCGCAACGAACTGGGGATCATCGGCCCCATCCCCTTGAGTGAGTTCAGCCCCGAATCGATCCGCGCCAAGATCGACGCCAGCCCGCTGGCCCGGGGCCGCCCGGCGAAGGTCAAGCTGGCGGTGGTGACCAATTCCACCTACGACGGCCTGTGCTACAACGCCGAACTGATCAAGCAGCAATTGGGCAACAGTGTGGAGGTGCTGCACTTCGATGAGGCCTGGTACGCCTATGCGGCGTTCCACGAGTTTTTCGCCGGGCGCTATGGCATGGGCACGTTGCGTACGCCGGACAGCCCCTTGGTGTTCACCACGCACTCCACCCACAAATTGCTGGCGGCCTTCAGTCAGGCATCGATGATCCATGTGCAGGATGGCGGTGCGCGGCAGCTGGACCGCGACCGTTTCAACGAAGCGTTCATGATGCATATCTCCACGTCGCCGCAGTACAGCATCATCGCCTCGCTGGACGTTGCGTCGGCGATGATGGAAGGGCCGGCGGGTCGCTCGCTGTTGCAGGAAATGTTCGACGAGGCCCTTAGTTTCCGCCGTGCACTGGCCAATCTGCGTCAGCATATCGCCGCCGATGATTGGTGGTTTTCCATCTGGCAGCCACCCTCGGTGGCCGGTATCGACCGGGTCGCCACGGCTGACTGGCTGCTGCACCCCCAGGACGACTGGCATGGTTTCGGCGACGTGGCTGAAGATTATGTGTTGCTGGACCCGATCAAGGTCACGCTGGTGATGCCCGGCCTCAACGCCGGTGGCGCCTTGAGCGATTGCGGGATTCCCGCCGCCGTGGTCAGCAAGTTCCTCTGGGAGCGCGGCCTGGTGGTGGAGAAGACCGGGCTGTATTCTTTCCTGGTGTTGTTTTCGATGGGCATCACCAAAGGCAAGTGGAGTACTTTGCTCACCGAGTTGCTGGAGTTCAAGCGCAGCTATGATGGGAATACCAGCCTGGCCAGTTGCCTGCCTTCGGTCTATGCCCAGGGTCCGGTCCGTTATCAAGGCCTGGGGTTGCGCGATCTGTGCAACCAGTTGCACAGTTGCTATCGCAGCAATGCGACAGCCCGGCACCTCAAGTGTATGTACACGGTGTTGCCGCAGATCGCGATGAAGCCGGCCGACGCCTACGATCAGTTGGTCAGGGGGGAAGTGGAAGCCGTTTCCATCGATGCCTTGCCAGGACGCATCGCAGCCGTGATGCTGGTGCCCTATCCGCCGGGCATCCCGTTGATCATGCCGGGCGAGCGCTTTACCGAGTCAACGCGTTCGATCGTCGATTACCTGGCGTTCGCCCGCACGTTCGATAGCAGTTTCCCCGGCTTTGTCGCTGATGTGCATGGGCTGCAACATGAAGATGACGGCAGTGGTCGTTGTTACACCGTCGACTGCATCAAAGGTTAAGGAACGTTATGCAAGCTGTCATGAACCCGAAGTATCCAGGGCTCAGTGTGCGCGTCGCCGATGAAGGCTTCGACGCTTATGTATGGGGCAATGACTTCAGTTTCGAGGTCAGTGCCTATGGTGTGCCGCAGATGGACAAGCGCGTCGATCAGTGGCCGCTGGAGCGCATCCTGCCGTACCGCAAGTGCTACGGCATCGACCCGGAAGAATTCGCCAGCTTTCGCAACGCGCCCGACAGCGCGATCTTCATGGCCTATCTGGATGATCGCGCCGTCGGGCACGTCGTGGTCAGTACCAACTGGAACGGCTTCGCCCACGTTGACGAGCTGGCGGTGGCGCTGCCTGCACGGCGTCACGGCGTCGCCAAGGCGCTGTTGGATGTGGCGCAGTTCTGGGCACGCAAGAAAAACCTGCCGGGCATGATGCTTGAAACCCAGAACAACAACCTTGGTGCCTGTCGCCTGTATGAGCGTAGCGGGTATGTCATGGGGGGCATCGATCAACTGCGCTATCGCGGGATCGACCCGCAAACCCGTGAAGTGGCGATTTTCTGGTATCGGCTGTTCAAGACTGAAGTCAGCTCGATCTGAGGCGGCGTCTACGCGGGTTTCATGTCGTTGGACAGCAGGTTTTCGGCCTTCTCGGTTACGATCTCCAGCAATGCGCTCAGGGCCGGTGACGGGGCTGCGCCGTGCAGGGTCAGTGCATACAGGTTGACACTGATCGGTGGTGAAATCGGGCACACATCCAGCCCCGCGTCCCGTGCACCGAAGGCGGTGAACGGATCGACCACCGCCAGGCCTTCGCCTGCCTCGACCATGCTGCGCATCATCTGGTACGTCTGCACCCGCGTTTGCACCACCGGCAGCGGGCGCAGGGCTTGCAGTTTGGCGTCCAGCAGGCGGCTCAACGGGTCCTGGCCCTCCAGGCCAATCATCGACTGCCCCGCCAGATCCTGCAGCGCGATGTACTTCTGCCTGGGTTTGAGCCAGCCATGGGGGGCGAGCAATTGCAGTTTGCCCTGGGCCAGTACGCTGCCTTGAATGTGCGGGTGCTCCGGATCGTGCAGGCTCAGGCCCACATCGGTTTCATGCAGCAACAGGCTGCGCACGATTTCCCGGGTCGGCTGGCTCGACAGGTTGCACGGCGTGTCCTGGAAGCGTCGGCGCAGCAGGGCGATGCTCTGTGGCAACAACTGGTTTGCCAGCGGCGGGGTGCACAGCACACGCAAGGTCGGCGCGTGATGGTGTTTCAAGCGGCTGGCCAGGCGCTGCAGCGGCTCAAGCGCGTCGTAGAGGGGCGCGATCTGCGTCTGCAACTCCAGGGTTTCACGGGTGGCTTGCAGGCGCCCGCGGACACTGGCAAACAGCATGAAGCCCAGTTGCAGCTCGGCATCCCTGAGGGTGGCGTCTACCTCGCCCACGGGCAGTTGCAGCCACTCGGCGGCCGTGCCGAGGTGCCCGGTCTGCAAGATGGCCTGAATCACTTCGATATGACGTAAACGCATGGCCGGAGTCTATGTGCAGCGCGTTGGGGATTCAATGGCGCAGGCCTTTGTGCGCAAAAAAGACTGCGAGCGTCGCCCCGGTCTATGGCGTTGCGCCACGACCCTACTAGAATGCGGTGTCTGATCAGCAACGACCAATGCCGGTGACCCGGTACTTACAACAAAAACAGGTCTGGTCTCAAATGCCTCTACCCTCGACGCTCTTCGGGGTAACGGCCAAGCAACTCCTGGTCCTGGTGACCGTGGGGTGCATGGCGGCTTACTTCTTCAATAATCACGCCGAATACGCACCGGAGGACCTCGCACTTGAAGCGTTTATTCGCTCCCAGGAACAGGTCGGCGAGCAGGTGGGCGCCGTGCTGGGTATCACGTTGATCAGGCAGGTGCAGGCCTATCCCGCTTACGACCGGCCGGGCTACACGCGCTCGATGTATGCGGTTGAGGGGGAGAGGGGGCAGGTGGTGGTAACGCTCAAGCAAGGTGAGCAGGGCATTGAGGTGACGCAAATCCATAGCCCGTAGCTTCCCCGGCCCAGTCGCCTGGACCGGGCAGGAGGTCAGGGCCTAGTCTTATGAGGCGAGGGTGGTCTTCGATTCGCGTACGAGGATGGTGCCCGACTGAACCAATCGGAACTCATCACCCTCCAGCTTCTCCATCCGGTCGCCAATGGCCAGCTTGTAGGTGGTGGTAGGCGCCGAGCCAGCCAGGTCGCCGTGCGCCGGGTTGGATTCCTGGAACTCATGCACCGAATACACGCGGCCTTCCGCGTCTCTGGCATGAAACTGTCCGACTAGTACTGCTGCCATCTGTTTAGAACCTCTGGAGATAAACGCTCGATTTGCGGTTCTGTAGACCGTCAGGGAGCGGGGTAGTTTACCTATAAGAAAAAAATACTATTCGTTTAACGTTTCAGATATTTCCCACACATGGGATTGCGCATCAACGTGTGCGGCATTCTCAAAACCCGCTGGTGCACGCGCGATGAAATCTTTATAACTACAGGCTCCTTTAGTCAGACGTCGGGAAACCTCAATGAGCAAGGTCTACACGATTGCCGTCCTGGTTGGCAGCTTGAGAAAAGACTCGATCAACCGCAAAGTCGCCTTGGCACTGGCCGAGCTGGCGCCGGCCAACCTGAAGCTGAACATTGTTGAAATTGGCGATTTGCCGCTCTACAACGAGGACATAGACGGGCCAGGCGCGCCGCAAGCCTACAGCACTTTCCGTCAACAGGTGAGTTCATCCGACGCGGTGTTGTTCGTGACGCCCGAATACAACCGTTCCGTGCCGGCGCCGTTGAAGAATGCCATCGATGTCGGGTCCCGCCCGTATGGGCAGAGTGCCTGGAGCGGCAAGCCCGGCGCGATCATCAGCGTATCGCCAGGCGCCATTGGTGGCTTTGGTGCCAACCATCACCTGCGCCAGTCCCTGGTGTTTCTTGATGTGTGGTGCATGCAACAGCCTGAAGCCTACCTGGGCGGAGCGGGCAGCGTGTTCGATGAGGCCGGCAAGCTGTCGGAAAAGACCCGGCCGTTCCTGCAGGCGTTTATCGATGCCTTCGGCAAATGGGTCGAAAAACAACAGGGCTGAATCGGACCATGAGTCCGGGTGCGGGAGGGGTTTGCCCCTCCCGCCGTTGGATCAGCGCAGCCAGTTGGTGCGCGCCAGTTCGATCACTTCATCGCCACGCCCGCTCATTACCGCCTTGAGCATATACAGGCTGAACCCCTTGGCCTGTTCGAGTTTGATCGTCGGCGGCATCACCAACTCCTGGGTGGCCGTCACTACATCTACCAGTACCGGGCCGTTGTGGGCCAGCGCTTGGCGCAGGGCCGGCTCCAGGTCTTCGGATTGCTCCACGCGAATCCCCAGGATTCCCATGGCATTGGACATGGCCGCGAAATCCGGGTTTTTCAGCTCGGTGCCCGTGTCCAGGTAGCCTGCGGCCTTCATCTCCATGGCGACGAAACCCAGTGATGCGTTATTGAACACGATCACTTTGACGGGCAGGTTCAATTGCGCCAGCGAAATGAAGTCCCCCATCAACATGGTGAAACCGCCGTCACCCGACATCGAGATCACCTGCCGACCCGGGAACGCCGCCTGCGCGCCGATGGCCTGGGGCATGGCGTTGGCCATGGAACCGTGGTTGAACGAGCCGATCAGGCGGCGCTTGCCGTTCATCTTCAGGTAGCGCGCGGCCCATACGGTCGGTGAACCGACATCGGCGGTGAAAATCGCATCATCATCGGCCAGCTCGCTGAGCAGGCGTGCTACGTATTGAGGGTGGATCGGTCGATCCGCCTTGGACGGTTGCGCCAGGTCATCCAGGCCCTGGCGCGCTTTCTCGTAATGCTTGAGGGAGGTTTCGAGGAAGCTGCGATCGGTCTTGCGGGTCAGGCGCGGCAACAGCGCGCCGATGGTTTCACTGACATCGGCGGCGATGCCCAGGTCCAGGGTCGCGCGTCGGCCCAGGGCCTGGGGGTCACGGTCAACCTGGATAATTCTGGCGTCGGTCGGATAGAACTGACGGTAAGGAAAGTCGGTGCCGAGCATGATCAGCGTGTCGCAGTCGAGCATCGCGTGGTAGCCGGAGCTGAAACCGATCAGGCCGGTCATGCCCACATCGAATGGGTTATCCCATTCCACATGCTCCTTGCCGCGAAGCGCATGCACCACCGGCGCGCCGAGGGCGTCGGCCAACGCCACTACCTGGTCATGGGCACCGGCGCAACCGCTGCCGCACAGCAGTGTGACTTTCTCGCTGCTCTGGAGCATATCGCTCAAGCGCTGCAAGTCGGCCTCGGCCGGCAATGTGCGCGGTGCATGCAGCGCCGGCCACGGCTTGAGCTTGTCGTCTACCTCCAGCAGCGACACGTCTCCCGGAATCACCACCACCGCCACGCCCCGATTGAGAATCGCCGAACGCATGGCGCGATGCAGCACGTGGGGCATCTGCTCGGGGTTGCTCACCAGCTCGATAAAATGGCTGCATTCCTTGAACAGTTCCTGGGGATGGGTTTCCTGAAAATAATTCAGGCCGATCTCCGAGGACGGAATCTGCGCAGCAATCGCCAGTACCGGCACATGGTTGCGATGGCAGTCGAACAGACCATTGATCAAATGCAGGTTGCCCGGCCCGCAACTGCCGGCACACACGGTCAGCTCACCGGTGGCGGCGGCCTCGGCGCCGGCGGCGAACGCGGCCACTTCTTCGTGGCGCACATGCATCCACTCGATGCTGTCCATGCTGCGCAGGGCGTCGGTGAGCCCATTGAGACTATCGCCGGTCAGGCCCCAGATGCGCTTGATACCCGCCTGTTCAAGGGTGGTCGCCAACTGCTGGGCCAGGTTGATTTTCGCCATGAAGCACTCCAATCGTCAGTGAGGTTGAAAAACTGCTGATCAGTAGGGGACAGTTCAATCACGGCGAATGCTCCGCGTTTAATGTGAAGATTGCGTCATGCTCGCGCGGTACTGCCGCGTACGCCGGGCCGTAAACCACTGGTCACACACCAGCGCCAGCCACGGAGCGGCCTTGGCGTTGGGCAGGCGCCCGCGGCTCAGGCGGCGCATCTGGTCGCGCACCAGGGCAAGGGTGGCGAGGGCGGCCAAGGGTTTGCGTTTCCAGTCGATGGGTTTGAGCTGCGGGTTGAGGTCGCGGCCCTCGCGCCAGTGTTTGATCAGTTGCGGCTCCAGGGTCAGGGCGGTGGCGATGCCGGCCATGGCAATGCCGCTGTCGAGCACGTGTTGCACGACGGGCAGGCGGCGAATACCGCCGGTGACCATCAACGGCATCCTGGCGATCGTGGCCAGTTCCTTGGCGAACTCCAGGAAGTACGCCTCACGGGCCAGGGTACGGCCGTCCCGTGCTTCGCCTTGCATGGCCGGCGCTTCGTAGCTGCCGCCGGACAATTCCAGCAGGTCGATGGGCAGCGGGTTGAGCAGTTCGACCACGGCACGTGCGTCGGCGGCATCGAAACCGCCGCGTTGGAAGTCGGCGGAGTTGAGTTTTACCGCCACGCAAAAGGATGGGCTGACGCTGGCGCGCACGGCGTGGATCACCTCGAGCAGCAGGCGTGCGCGGTTCTCCAGTGAACCGCCCCAGCGGTCGGTGCGATGGTTGCTCAAGGGTGAGAGAAACTGGCTCAACAAATAGCCGTGGGCACCGTGGATCTGTACCCCGGTGAACCCGGCTTTCTCGGCCAGGCGGGCGCTGGTGGCGAAGCGTTGGATCACGTCCTGGATGTCGTCTTCGGTCATGGCCCTGGGCTTGGCGAACATTCTGGAAAAGCTGCCCAGGTCCAGCGCGATGGCAGACGGCGCCAGTGCCTGTTGGCCCAGGTTGGCCATGGTCTGGCGCCCCGGATGGCTGAGCTGCACCCAGAAGTGCACGCCCTTGGCCCGCACTACATCGGCCCATTCGCGGAAGCTGTCCAGGTGTTGCTCGTTTTCCAGCGCAACGCCACCGGGGCCGGTCATGGCACGGCGGTCGATCATAACGTTGCCGGTGAGCAGCAGGCCGGGTTCACCCTCGGCCCAGGTCTTGTACAACTGCTTCAATTCGCGGGAGGGTGCCTGATTCAGATCAGCCATGTTTTCTTCCATCGCCGCCTTGGCGATGCGGTTGGAAATAACCTGGCCGTTGGGCAGTTGCAAAGCTTCAAAAGGTGACATGCGTTGACTCCTGAGCGGGGGAGGCCTCAGGCTAAGCTTAAAGTTAACTTTAATGTCAAGCGGACGTTTCGATGAATATCGGTGAACTGGCAAAACAGAGCGGGTTGGCGGCGTCACGCATCCGCTTTTATGAGGCTGAGGGGTTGATCAGTCAGGTCGGACGCCAGGCCAATGGTTATCGGCGCTATGCCCCTGAGGCGCTGCAGACGCTGCAATTGATCCAGAGCGCGCAGCAGGCCGGCTTTACCTTGCAGGAACTCAAAGCGTTGATGCCCGCGCCGGGGGAGCACAAGCGTGATGAGTTGATCGAGGCATTGGAGCGCAAGGTGGCTCAGATCGAGGTGATGCAGGCGCAGTTGGCTCACAACAAGGCGCAATTATTGGGCGTGATCGAGGCGGTACGGGCGCAGCCGGAAGGCGTGCCTTGCTCCATGGGGCAGAAGCAGGTGCTGGCCTCGATCAAGCTGCCATCCTTGTAGGAGCGAGCTTGCTCGCGAAAAACTCACAGGCACCGCGTTCATTCAGGACGCACGCGTTATCGTTGAGGTTTTTCGCGAGCAAGCTCGCTCCTACAGTTGAGACTCAGCGGCGGCGGAACAGCGGTAGTGGCTCGTCCGTTGCCGCTTGGTACGTCACCGAAAAGTCCTTGAGGCTTTCCAGCGCTTCGTACGGGTCTTTGTCGGCGCGCAAGGCGAAGGCATCGAACCCGCAACGGCGCAGGTAGAACAACTGGTCGCGCAGCACATCGCCAATCGCGCGCAATTCGCCTTTGTACCCATAACGTTCACGCAACAGGCGTGCGTTTGAGTAGTTGCGCCCGTCGGTGAAGGCCGGGAAGTTCAGGGCGATGACCTGGAAATGCTCGACGTCTTCACCGATTTCTTCGGCTTCTTCATCGGCATCCAGCCACACGCCCAGGCCGCCGTCGCGGGCCTTGAGGGCGTGGCCGTGTTCGCGCCACAGCGCCAACGGTACGATCAGGTCGTCGCAGTTGGAGATGCCGTCGAAGCTCGCGTCCTTGGGCAGCAGGTGCCAGGTTTCGTCGAGGACTTCGTTGTTCTTAATGATTCGCTGCATAGACGCGCTCCTTGAACAGGTCAATGCCGATGCGCTGGTAGGTGTCGATGAAACGCTCATCTTCGGTGCGCTGTTCGATGTAGACGTCGATCAGCTTGCCGATCACCTCGGGCATGGCTTCCTGGGCGAAGGATGGGCCGAGGATCTTGCCCAGGCTCGCATCGCGGCTGGCGCTGCCACCCAGGGACACTTGGTAGAATTCTTCGCCTTTCTTGTCCACGCCCAGGATGCCGATGTGTCCGACGTGGTGGTGACCACAGGCGTTCATGCAACCGGAAATGTTCAGGTCCAGCTCGCCGATGTCGAACAAGTAGTCCAGGTCGTCGAAACGGCGCTGGATCGATTCGGCAATCGGGATCGACTTGGCGTTGGCCAGGGAGCAGAAGTCGCCGCCCGGGCAGCAGATGATATCGGTCAGCAGGCCGATGTTCGGCGTGGCAAAACCGCCTTCGCGCAGCTCGCCCCACAGGGTGAACAATTGGCTCTGCTCGACGTCGGCAAGAATGATGTTCTGCTCGTGAGAGGTGCGCAGTTGGCCGAAGCTGTAGCGCTCGGCCAGGTCGGCGACGGCGTCCAGTTGCTTGTCGGTGATGTCACCTGGCGCAACCCCGGTGGGCTTGAGCGACAGGGTAACCGCCACATAGCCCGGCTTCTTGTGCGCCAGGGTGTTGCGCGTACGCCAGCGGGCAAAGCCCGGATGCTGTTGGTCGAGTGCGGCCAGCTCGGCGTCCTGGTTGGCCAAAGCCTTATACTCAGGGTCGACGAAATGCTTGGCGACGCGGTGTACTTCGGCTTCGGTCAGGGTGGTCTGGCCGCCGCGCAGGTGTTCCATCTCGGCATCGACCTTTTGCGCGAAAACCTCAGGGGTCAGCGCCTTGACCAGGATCTTAATCCGGGCCTTGTATTTGTTGTCACGACGACCATAGCGGTTGTAGACCCGCAGGATGGCATCGAGGTAGCTCAACAGGTCCTGCCACGGCAGGAACTCGTTGATGAACGCACCGACCACCGGCGTACGGCCCAGGCCACCGCCGACCAGTACTCGGAAACCCAGCTCGCCGGCAGCGTTGTGCACCGGCTCCAGGCCGATATCGTGCACTTCGATGGCGGCGCGGTCCGAGGTCGAGCCATTGATGGCGATCTTGAACTTGCGCGGCAGGTAGGCGAACTCAGGGTGGAAGGTAGTCCACTGGCGCACGATTTCGCACCACGGCCGTGGATCGATCAACTCGTCGGCAGCGACGCCGGCAAATTGGTCGGTGGTCACGTTGCGCAGGCAGTTACCGCTGGTCTGAATGGCGTGCATTTGCACAGTGGCCAGTTCAGCCAGGATGTCCGGCACGTCTTCCAGGGCCGGCCAGTTGAACTGCACGTTCTGCCGGGTGCTGATGTGGGCATAGCCTTTGTCGAAGTCGCGGGCGATCTTGGCCATCATTCGCGTCTGGCGCGAGGTCAGCTGGCCATAAGGCACGGCCACCCGCAGCATCGGCGCAAAGCGCTGAACATAAAGGCCATTTTGCAGGCGCAGAGGGCGGAACTCTTCTTCGCTCAGTTCACCTGCTAAGTAGCGTCGGGTCTGATCACGGAACTGCTTGACGCGGTCCTCGATGATGCGCTGATCGTATTCGTCGTATACGTACATATAGGTCCTGTTCTCGGCAAATCTGCGCGCACGGCCGCGCACTCCCAACGGAGCCGGCGCACGATACCAGTTTGCGTATATGCGCAAAAGTGATGTTTGGGTATATGTAAATAACCAAACTGACTAATGAGAACCGTTATCACGATACCCACATTTGTCATGCGGGCAATCATGATCTTTACTGTCGTTGAGCCGTGATGCAATCACCTATAAAACCGACAAGAGGCGATGCGATGAGCAATTCCACCAAAGTGCGTAAACCTGACAGTACCGTGGATGCGTGGGCGATTTTGTTCCTGATCATCCTGGTGGTCGGAACCGCCGTGTTCTGGGTCAGCCACCAGTGAACAGGGGGCGTTGACCGCGCTGCACGTGGCCGCTGCATCACACCCCGGCGAAGTGCAGCACCAGCTTGACGATACCGAACAAGGTCAAGGCAAATACCAGCGTGAACAGAATGCCCAGCCCTACAAAATGGCTGGGCTTGCCGTGGGTGAAATCGCGGGCGCGGTTCTTGCCGCTCTGCACACCGAACGCCGCCGCGACCACGCTGTGCAGCATCTGCCAGAAGGTGGGTGGTTTGTTATCGATGGGATCGTCCATATCGCCCTCGTCAGTCAGGTTGTCCTACAGAGCATAGACAATCCCTTGGCTATCTCACGCCAGGACCTCCAGTCCGAGGAACAACTCTCGGTCCAACGGGGCTTTGATCTCGGCTTTATCCAGATTGACCACTGCGCGGTTGTCGGCACGCGCCTGTTCGATCAGTTCGCGGCGCGTAAACCGGCGCTCTGCCTTGGTTTTCAGATGGCCGAAAGTGGGTTCCAGAGGCGATGTGTCGATGGCCGGGTAATGGAAGTGGGCGTACCACAGGTCAGCGTCTTCGAGCGGCATTGCGGCGCGGATTTTGTCCGTGTCGCGGATCGCGTACTCAGTGAGATAGTCACCGGCCAGCAGTCGAAAGCGCTCGCGTCGCAGGTTGATATCGACAAAACCGTGTTTCCACAAATAGGCGACATTGGCAGCTTTCGGGCGCTGCAATTTATACCCTGCGGCGCACGCCTCGCGGGCTTGTAGCATGGCGGCATTGGCTTGCGCCAGATAAGCATCGCGCAGGGTGACAGCCTCTGCGTTGGCGGCGTGGTCACGCAGGAGTTCCTCTGCAAGCGTTTCAAACTTCGCGGCATGCTGGCTCAGCATCACATCCCAGTCGTAGGGGTCGAGGCTCTCGCGTCGGCCGGGCTCCTGAAGCTTGCGTTGTTGGAAGCGAATGCTTGAATCGATACCTGCCCGCTCGTCCCTGACGATTTTTGCCTGCGCTTTGATCGCCTTTAACGTGCGGCTCGCAGGTGCGGCGGGCCTCGGGGCCGGCAGCGCTTGCTCGACGACGTTCCAGACGCCTTCATTGACGTGTTCATGGTAAGTGGCGACGGTTTGCCCGGTGAGCGGGTCCTTGATGTCGATGAAGTTGCCCTCTACACCGGGCTCACTCGGGCGCAAGTCACCCACCAGTGTCTCCCTGTTACGGGTCTTGATAACCCTTCGACTGGTGGGTCTCTGCCGCACCGCCCGGTTGGGGGGGTGCCTGGGGGCAAAGCCTTCTTCAGACAGGATCAACTGGGCCAGTTGCGCTTCCACTGCCGTGCGGGCCACGCCGAACTGTTCCAGAAAGGGGGCCCGATACGGCTCTCGCACAAGCCGGGAACTCATTTCAGCTAACGAGTTGACGGCATTTTCCAGTCGACCGTACTGCTGGAGTGCACCCTTGAGTACGTCAATTTGTTCGGTCGGTGAGTAACCACTTGTGGCTTGTATTTCGGTGTGAGTGAGGATGGCGGTAGTCGCTTGGCGATCGGTGAGTACTGTGAGGAAAGGCCGCTCCTGCGGGTTGCCGGTGTCAAGAGAGCGATCGACTATCAACTCGACAAACGCTAACAGGATATGCTGTTCAATGATGGCCGAAGAAATCGTGTTGCCGGACGTGATTTTGCCCGTGAGTTGATCTCTCAATACCGGACTGGCCTGTTGCAGTATGGCTTCAACTTTTTCGGCGATTGTGAACATTTCATTGAGCGCTTCCAGTCGCTGCGTCGCACCGCTGATGAACGCCTCGTAGGCGCCTGTGATGTGGTCGGGCAGTTCTCTGTCGACCCGCAGCAGTAGTTCAGCGAGGCTTTCGCCGCGAGCGGTTTCCAGCGTGTTTTTGATTTTTTGGTGCAGGCACGAATAAGAAAACAACAAGTGACTGTGAATGTTCTCGGTCGCGATATCTCGTAGCGACTTGTATTGAGTCTGCGTTCTGTCCAGTTCCAGCAGCTCTTTGGCCATGCTCAAGGACTTTTCCTGCGTGGAAATATACGCTTGCGTGTTTTCCTGGTAGTTGTCGAATGCGATGCGCCAAGCGGTGGTGGCGCTTGCCGTCGAATTCTGCCTTTGCTGATGACGGTCGGCGATTCTTGGGCGCAGTGCGGGAAGTAATGTGGGGCTGCCAAGCCTTTGCCAGTCTTCTCTCAAGGCTTGCTTGTGGATTGTCAGTTGATCCTGGGCTTTTTTCACGGCGTCGTTGAACTGTTGCGCGTGTGGCGCCAATGCATTCGCTTCAATATTGAGGGCTGCCAATCCTGAGTTCAGCGCCTCCAATTGTTCGTTGCGTTTTCTTTGCCATTGACTCAACCGCTCTCTGGGCATACCGCCTTCCAGCCTGGCGTGTCGATCCAGCCGCCAATGCCCTCGGCCGTCGCTGATCAGTTTGAAGCCGGGGTGTTGCGGATGCTGTGGGTGCACCAGGTACACCTCGCCGAAACCGGGCACCACGCTGACCTGGAACAACAGGCCGCCGACGCTGGCGTGCCAGAGATTGCCGATACGGTAGAGCCCCATGAGCGGGCCGCTTGCCTGAGCCGTTGGCAGTGACTCGGGCCAGGGCACCTGTATGTCGAGCAACGCCTTGAGCAACTTCGCGCTTGCCTGGGGGCTGGCCAGCGAACGGGTGAAGTCCAGGGTGGTGTGGCCCGTTGCCGGCGGTTCGCCTGGCATCGCCACTGCGCCATGGCGAACCACCGCAGCGCCTGACGGCAGGGG
>NZ_CVTX01000011.1:0-201 GCF_900005715.1 Pseudomonas sp. 34 E 7 | reverse complement strand
CTGATAACACCACCACCGTTACCCTGACCGCGCCGAGCGCAGTCAACGAAGGTGGCCAGATCACGTACACCGCAACCTTGAGCAACAAGGCCGGCACTGACGTTACGCTGAAACTTGATAATGGCTCGTCGATCACCATTAAAGCCGGTGAAACCGTCGGCACTGTGACCGTCCCTGCGCCAAGCGATGACGTGTTCATCG
>NZ_CVTX01000099.1:120527-133295 GCF_900005715.1 Pseudomonas sp. 34 E 7 | reverse complement strand
TGGTTGCGCGGCAGCACAGCGGCGTCGGTCAATACCTGGACGTGAGCATGACCGACTGCTCGTTCAGCCTGAACGCCATGGCCGGCGCGGGTTACCTGGCCTGTGGGGTGGAGCCGGAGCGGGAAACCCATGTGCTCAATGGCGGCAGTTTTTACGATTACTACCGCACCCGTGATGGGCGCTGGATGTCGGTGGGCAGCCTGGAACCGGCGTTCATGCAGCAACTGTGTGAAACCCTGGGGCGACCGGAGCTGGCGGTGCACGGTGTGAAGCCTGAGCAACAGCCGGCACTCAAGCGGGCGTTACAGGTGGAGTTTGAAAAACGCAGCTTTGCCGAGCTGTGCGCGTTATTTGCGGGCGTGGATGCGTGTGTCGAACCGGTGTTGAGCATGAGTGAAGCGCTGGCGCATCCGCAGTTGCAGGCGCGCGATTTGATCAGCCAGGTGCCGAGGGGGGATGGTTCGACCCAGGCGCAGATGGCCTGCCCGCTGAAGTTCTCCGAGGGGTTGCCGGCACCACGGCATATCGGGGCGGCGGTCGGTGCGCACAGTGATGAAGTGTTGGTGGAGTTGGGGTTGAGCGCTCAGCGGATTGCGGATTTGCGGCAGGCCAAGGTGATTGGGTGACTGTTCTGGCCTCATCGGGGGCAAGCCCCCTCCCACCTTTGATTTGTGAATACATTCAAAATGTGGGAGGGGGCTTGCCCCCGATGAGGCCCTCACTCCACCCGAGTCTCCCCAGTGAACACAAGAGTATGCCGGCACCGCCGACACAGGTACCGCCGCCCCTGGCCGACCATCCCATGGCGCTGGGCTGAAAACGCAAAGTCACTGTCGGCACACGGGCACCGGTAGATATAGCGAGTCACCTGGCGTCGCTTGACCGCATAGGTGTGACAACGGTCCGGCGGCAGTTCGTAGACCCCACGCATGATCAACTGCCATTCCTCTCCATGGGGCTGGATGCGCTCGCCAAACAGTTGGTGGGCAATCAGGTGCGCCACTTCGTGGGCCACGGTCTGCTTGAGGAAGTGTTGGCTGTTTTCTTGGTAGAGCTGAGGGTTGAAGCGCAGCAGGTTTTCGTGCAAATGCGCGACACCGGCTTTCTGGCCCCGCAGCTTGAGGCTGACGGTGGGGCGTTTGAAGCTTCGTTTGAAAAAGGATTCGGCTTGCAGGAAACAATCTTCGACGCGGGTATTGAGTTGCTCGGGCATGCTGTACATATCTCCAGAGACGCCCAGTATGCCGCAAAGCAGGGGGTTTCCGAATCTCTCAGGCGCCGAATGGTCATGGCTAACGCAAAAAGCCACCTTCTCGGTGGCTTTGCCTGCATGCCTGGGGCTCAACTGGTGTAGATGGGCCCGACGCCCAGGCCCCAGACGATCACGGTAAACGCCATGATCGCCACCAGCACCACCAGGCCCACGGCCAATACCGAGCTGGAGAACAGAAAACCTTCATCCGGGTCGATACTCATGAACGTCGGCAAGCCCACATACAGCAGATACACCGTGTAGCAGATCGCTGCGGTCCCCACCACCATACCCAGCCACATGTGCGGATAGAGCGCCGCCAGCCCGCCGATAAACAGGGGCGTCGCGGTATAGGTGGCAAAGGCCACGCAACGCGCCATGCTGGGGTTGGCGTCATAGGTGCGGGCCATCCAGTGAATGAACGCGCCCATCACCGCCACACCGCCCAGCATGGCGGCGTACGACATCAGGGTCATCCACAGCGCGCTTTCCTGGGTAAGCATGACCGGGGCGCGGTTGCCGATGACCCAGCCGACCCGGGTGGTGCCGATAAACGCGGAGATGGCGGGGATCGCTGCGAGCACCAGCGTGTGAGTGAGGTACATGTGGCTGATGCTTTCTTCTTTATCGCCACGAATTTCCCGCCATTCCTGATCGGGATGGGTAAACAGCCCCACGACGTGATGGATCATGCCGGTCACTCCTGTCGTTATTCCTATCGCCCCCATCGGAGCGCCCACCGGCCAACTGGCCTGCAAGGTCTGGATAGTTGTGCGACCTCACGTCGCAGTATAGGAAGTGATACCCGGGAAAACTGTAGGGCCTTTAGAGTAAATCGCGCTGTAAACACGGGGCTTAATCGCCGCTGGGTCTGTGGATGGCAATGTGATCCAGTGTGGGAGGGGGCTTGCCCCCGATGGCAGTGTGTCAGTCGAGGTAGTTGCTACTGATACACCGCCATCGGGGGCAAGCCCCCTCCCACATTGGAACTTGGTCGTTCATACCGGTAAAATCCCCGGCTTTTCGTCACACACCTTTAGCGGATCCAAGCGCCATGGGAACTCTTACGGTCAACCAGAACAAACTGCAAAAACGCCTGCGTCGCCTGGCCGGTGAAGCGGTCGCTGATTTCAACATGATCGAGGAGGGCGACAAGGTCATGGTCTGCCTCTCCGGCGGCAAAGACAGCTACACCCTGCTCGACGTGCTGCTGCACCTGCAAAAGGTCGCACCGATCAAGTTCGAGATCGTTGCCGTCAACATGGACCAGAAGCAGCCCGGCTTTCCCGAGCATGTGCTGCCGGCCTACCTGAACGAGCTGGGCGTCGAGTACCACATTGTCGAGAAAGACACGTATTCGGTGGTCAAGGAACTGATTCCGGAAGGCAAGACCACCTGCTCGCTGTGCTCGCGCCTGCGGCGTGGCACGCTCTATACCTTTGCCGATGAGATCGGCGCGACCAAGATGGCCCTGGGGCATCATCGCGACGACATCGTCGAAACCTTCTTCCTGAATATGTTCTTCAACGGTTCGCTCAAGGCCATGCCGCCCAAACTGCGCGCCGATGACGGACGCAACGTGGTGATCCGCCCGCTGGCGTATTGCAACGAGAAGGACATCCAGGCTTATTCCGACTTCAAGCAATTCCCGATCATTCCGTGCAACCTGTGCGGCTCCCAGGAAAACCTGCAGCGCCAGGTGGTCAAGGACATGCTGCAGGAGTGGGAGCGCAAGACCCCGGGGCGCACCGAGAGTATTTTTCGCAGCCTGCAGAATGTGATCCCGTCGCAACTGGCCGATCGCAACCTGTTCGACTTCGCCAGCTTGAAAATCGATGAGACGGCCGCCTCGCGTTTCGTCAATGTAGTGAACCTCTGAGCCGCATCGAGGCTCTAGTACACGGCGCTTGCGGGCGCCGTTTTCCATTCAACTGCCAGGAGAGGGCATGCGCGATTACAAGTGGCTGCACGAATATTGTCTGAACCGCTTCGGTTCGGCGGCCAAGCTGGAAGCCCATCTGCCTGCGCCCAAGACCCCGGCACAACTGCGCAGGATCAGCGATGATCGCTACCTGTCGACCCTGGCGCTGCGAGTCTTTCGTGCGGGCTTGAAACACAGTGTGGTCGACGCGAAATGGCCCGCGTTCGAACAGGTGTTTTTCGGCTTTGATCCGGAAAAAGTCGTACTGATGGGCGCCGAACATCTGGAACGGCTGATGCAGGACACGCGCATCATCCGCCACCTGGGCAAGCTCAAGAGCGTGCCGCGCAACGCGCAGATGATCCTGGATATCGAGCAGGAAAAGGGCAGCTTCGGTGCGTTTGTCGCCGACTGGCCGGTGACCGATATCGTTGGGCTGTGGAAATACCTGAGCAAGCACGGCCACCAGTTGGGCGGGCTGTCGGCCCCGCGTTTCCTGCGCATGGTAGGCAAGGATACGTTTGTACCGAGCGATGACGTGGTGGCGGCGCTGAATGCGCAGAAGATCGTCGACAAGGCGCCGACCAGCCTGCGGGATTTGGCGACGGTGCAGGGCGCGTTCAACCAATGGCATGCCGAGAGTGGGCGGCCAATGTGCCAGTTGTCGATGATGCTGGCCTACACCGTCAACCACTGATCGTTGATCGTTCCCACGCTCTGCGTGGGAATGCATCCTGTGACGCTCTGCGTCACCCTTACACAAGGTCTGGGACGCGGAGCGTCCGGGGCAGCATTCCCACGCGGAGCGTGGGAACGATCGTCAGAGTGTGTCAATCGGCGAGTCGCCGATTCAACTGATGCCGCCAGCGCACATACAAGAGCGCCGTACAAAACACCGCCAGGCTCGCCAGCATTTCCAGCACTCCGAAGCCCTGGCGGTTCGGGTCATACGCGGCCAGTGCGCCCTTGATGAAATACAGGTTCACCACAAAGCACATCCACGAATGCCCACGCGCGCTGCCTGTGATCATCCCTGGCGCCAGCACCAGCAGCGGCACCAGTTCGATCAGCAGGATCACCCACGGGCGCGCCCCGTGCAGGTCGGCGACGAACAGGTAATACGCGCACAACAAGCCCACCAGGCCGAAAAACGCCAGCAGACTCAGTGCGCGCGCCAGCTTGACCCGTGGTTCCAGCCACGCCTGGGACGGCAGGACCTTAGGCTTTCTGGCCAACGCCGTTCTCCAGCAGTGTGGCGGTCTTGGCCAGACGCAGGCCCAGGGCGCGGCACAGACTGATTTCATGCGGGTCGAGCAGACGCTTGCCGTCAGGCCCGGCGTGGTGGCTGGCGCCATAGGGCGTGCCGCCGCCCTGGGTGTCGAGCAGCGCCTGTTCGCTGTAGGGCAGGCCGGTGATCAGCATGCCGTGGTGCAGCAGCGGCAGCAGCATCGACATCAGAGTGGTCTCCTGGCCGCCGTGCAGGCTGGCGGTGGAGGTGAACACGCCGGCGGGCTTGCCGACCAGGGCGCCGGTGAGCCACAGGTTGCTGGTGCCGTCGAGGAAGTACTTGAGCGGCGCGGCCATGTTGCCGAAACGGGTCGGGCTGCCCAGGGCCAGGGCCGAGCAGTGTTTCAGGTCATCCAGGCTGGCATACAGCGCGCCTTCGTCCGGGATACTCGGCGCCACGGCCTCGCACTCGGTTGAGATCGCCGGCACGGTGCGCAGCCGGGCTTCCATGCCGCCTTGCTCGACGCCCCTGGCAATCTGCCGGGCCATTTCGCTGACCGAGCCATTGCGGCTGTAATACAACACCAGCACGTAGGGCGCAGTCACGGCAGGATCTCCAGCACGTTTTCCGGCGGGCGGCCAATGATGGCTTTATCGGCGGTTTCCAGGATCGGGCGTTCCATCAACTTGGGGTGTGCAGCGATGGCGGCGATCAGTTGCGCTTCGCTGAGGCTGGCGTCGGCCAGGTTGAGGCTTTTGTATTCATCTTCGCCGGTGCGCAACAATTGGCGGGCATTGAGGCCAAGTTTGGCCAGCAGGGCCTGCAATTGTGCCGCGTTCAGCGGCGTTTCCAGATAGCGCACCACGGTTGGCGTGAGGCCGCGAGCTTCGAGCAGTTCAAGCGCACCGCGGGATTTCGAGCAGCGCGGGTTGTGATAAAGCGTCAGATCGGTCATGTGCGGGTCGCATCTTGCGTAAGGTGGCGGGTATTCTACCCGTGCTGGCGCCTGTCCTTAAACCGTCAGAGGCGATAGGCCGCAGCCCACGTTCATTTTTGCGAAGGATTACCCCATGACAAGGCGACTGATCGGAGCATTGGCGATCATCACAACCCTGCTGCTCAGCGGCTGCGGTAACGATTACGGCGTTGACCAGTACGGCCAGAAAGTGCCGGCCGAACGCCTGGACAAGCAGTGGCTGGTGGTCAATTACTGGGCCGAATGGTGTGGCCCGTGCCGCACGGAAATCCCCGAGCTCAATGCCCTGGCCGAACAGTTGAAAGCGCAGAACGTGGGCGTGTTCGGGGTCAACTTCGACAATGTGCAGGGTGAGGAGCTCAAGGCTGCCAGTGACAAGCTGGGCATCAAGTTCACCGTACTGGCGCAGAACCCGGAGGGCATCTTCGATATTCCGCGTAGCGAGGCGCTGCCGGTGACCTACATCATCGATGACCAGGGCAAGGTGCGCGAGCAACTGATGGGTGAGCAGACGGCGGAGGGCGTGTTGGCCAAACTCAAGGCCTTGCGCGGTTAAAGTGTGGGAGGGGGCTTGCCCCCTCCCACATTTGGACCTCGTCAATCCTTGGACGGGTGGTGTTAGCCTTCTTCAAGCCACAAGCGAATCGGCTTGCCTTCGGCGGGCCAGAACCGCGTCTGCTCGATCGGCGAGATATCCCAGCGCTGTACGCCTTGCAGGGCCTGGAAGAAGCGGTGCTCCTGCTCCATCAACGCCTCGGCGCACAGTTTGCGGGTGCTGCCGATCGGGCCGAAACTGAGCTTCTCGCCTTCAAGGGTGTATGGCGCAAACCAGTGGTTGCAGCCGCCATTGCCATAGGCGCGACCATCGGCACCGAGGGTCACGGTCAGGTGCGCGTAGTCCATCAATGGTCGCTCGCCGATCCACTCCACCACATAGCTGTGATCCTGCTTGAGCTTGACTGCATCGCCGGCGCAGCCGCTCAGGGCCGTACCCATGGCGGCGAGCAGCAGCAGGCCCTTCATTGCGCGGCCTGCTGGCATTTCGGGCAGCGGTGACTGTCGCCTTCGCTGGCCCAGCCGAGTGCTTTGATGCGGGCATTGGCGGCCGGTTGCAGCGGTTCCTGGGTGAGCCTGGTTTCCACCGCGAATTCGAACTCCAGCACGCTGTCGCAGCTGTCGCAATTCACCTTCCAGGTGTGAATCTCCAACTCGCCGAATTTCGGCCCCTGGGCCATGGCGACCCACTGGCCCGCCGGGCGGATGGAATAGCGCGCGTCACCTTCCACGGTCAGGCGCATCGACAGGGTTTTGCTGCCGCGCAGGGTGACGATCAGCACGTCGCCATGCTTGATCGAACCACCGTTGCCGGTGACTTGATAACGGCCCGGCACCAGGGCGCGGCATTCGATCAGAGTGTGTTGCGGGCTCAGCAAGCTGAAGCGGAAATCGTGTTCGGCCATGGATCCTCCAAATAGGCGCGGCATCCTATCACGGGTGCCGGACTATCATGAGCCCGGTATGTGACCGCTGATCATCCCTCGACGAGGTTCTGCGCGTGGCCGTCGGCCCACGCTGCAATATTGGCCAGTGTAGTGCCAGCAATCGCCGCCAGTGCCTCGCGGGTCAGGAAGGCCTGGTGGGCGGTGATGATCACATTGGGGAAGGTCAGCAGGCGGGCGAGCACGTCGTCTTGCAGGGGCAGGTCCGAGCGGTCCTCGAAAAACAGCTGGGCCTCTTCTTCATAGACATCCAGCCCCAGGTAACCGAGTTGGCCGCTCTTGAGCGCTTCCACCAGCGCCGGCGTGTCGACCAGGCCACCGCGGCCGGTATTGATCAGCATGGCGCCCGGTTGCATGTGGGCCAGGGTGTCGGCGTTGATCAGGTGCCTGCTGTCGGCCGTCAGCGGGCAATGCAGGCTGATGACCTGCGCCTCGGCGAGCAGTTCGGGCAGGCTCACGTAGCGCGCGCCCATGGCTTGGACCTCAGGGTTGGGGAAGGGGTCGTGGGCCAGCAACCGGCAGCCGAAACCGTTCATGATCCTGGCGAAGGTGGCGCCGATCTGCCCGGTACCGACCACACCGACGGTTTTGCCGACCAGGTCGAACCCGGTGAGCCCGTGCAGGCTGAAATCGCCATCGCGGGTGCGGTTGTAGGCGCGGTGCAGGCGCCGGTTCAGGGCCAGCACCAGCGCCACGGCATGCTCGGCCACGGCGTGGGGCGAGTAGGCCGGTACGCGCACCACGCTCAGGCCCAGGCGCTTGGCGGCGCGCAGGTCGACATGGTTATAGCCGGCCGAGCGCAACGCAATCAGGCGCGTGCCACCTTTGGCCAGTTGCTCGAGTACCGGGGCGCTGAGGTCATCGTTGATAAAGGCGCAGACCACCTCATGGTGTTCGGCCAGGGCCACGGTATCGAGGTTGAGGCGGGCGGGTTGCAATTGCAGCTCGATGCCCTGGGGGAGTGGCTCAGCGCTAAAACTGTCGCGGTCGTAGGCTTGGCTGCTGAAAAGAATGACGCGCATTGAAAGGGGCTCCCTGCGATTTACACGTGAAAAATGCCTGTAGGAGCGAGCTTGCTCGCGAAAAACGTCAACGATAACGCGTGCTTCCTGAATGAGCGCGGTGCCTGGGAGTTTTTCGCGAGCAAGCTCGCTCCTACAGGTATTAGGGCAAGCCCCACCTGAAAATAGCGTCAGGCGCTGACCCGCGCTTCACTGGCCAACCGTGCAATTGCCATGTCCAGTTCATCCAGTGCAGCCATGGCCTTGGCGTCGTCCTGCTTGAGCAGGGTTTCGGCGCGCTGGCAGGCCGCGCGCAATTGCGGCACGCCGCAGTAGCGCGTGGCGCCATGCAGGCGATGGACGCGTTCGATCAGGGCATGATTGTCATTGGCTTCACGGGCGACCGTGATCGCCAGGCGATCGGCTTCCAGGGAGGCCAGCAGCATGGCGAGCATGTCCGCCGCCAGGTCGGCCTTGTTGGCGGCCAGGCGCAAGCCTTCCTCATGGTCCAGCACCAGCAGTTGCACGCCTGGGCCGGGGCCTTCGGGAACGCGTTCCGGCCCTTGGTTGCGCAGGGCCAGGCCGGTCCATTTCAGCACCACCTGGGCCAGTTGCCGCTCGCTGATAGGTTTGGTCAGGTAATCGTCCATGCCGCTTTGCAGCAGGGCGCGTTTTTCGTTGGCCATGGCATGGGCGGTGAGGGCGACCACCGGCAGCGGCGTGCCATGGCGTTCGCTTTCCCATTGCCGAATCGCCTCGGTACTCTGGCGCCCGTCCATGCCCGGCATCTGCACATCCATCAACACCAGGTCGAAGGTTTCCTGCTTGACCGCGTCAATGGCCGCATAGCCGCTTTCCACGGCCATGACCTTGGCGCCCATATCTTCAAGCAGGGTTTGCACGAGCAACAGGTTCGCCGGGTTATCGTCCACGCACAGCACGCGCGGCGCACGGCTGGACAATGGCTCGCCCGGTTCGTTGCGCAAAGGGCGCGGGCTGATCAGGTCGGCCAGGGACCGGCGCAGCTTGCGCGTACACGCAGGCTTGGCCTGCAACTGGCTGTTGGGGTTGGGCACCGATTGGTTGAACAGCATCTGCTCGGTCGTCGGGCACAGCACCAGCACCTTGCAGCCCAGGTGTTCGAGGTCCCACAAGTGCTGGTTGAGACGCTCGGGCGGGATGTCGTTGGCGGTGACGCCGAGCACCGCCAGGTCAATCGCCTGTTCGGTCTGGTGCGCGCTGGTAATGCCGTTGGTCAGGCTTTCCAGGGTGTTGAACGGGGTCACCTCCAGGCCGCAGTCTTCCAACTGGTGTTGCAGGGCCTGGCGCGCCAGCTCGTGGTTCTCCAGCACCGCCACGCGGCGTCCGAGCAGCGGCGCGCTGGGCAAGTCTTCAACGTCGTCGCGGGTCTTGGGCAGGTTCAGGCTGATCCAGAACTCCGAGCCTTCGCCCGGTGTGCTGTCGACGCCGATTTCGCCGCCCATCTGTTCGATCAGGCGCTTGGAAATCACCAGGCCCAGGCCGGTACCACCCGGCTGGCGCGACAGCGAATTGTCCGCCTGGCTGAAGGCCTGGAACAGCGCACGCACGTCCTGGTTGGACAGGCCGATGCCCGTGTCCTGCACGCTGATGCGCAGCTGCACGCTGTCTTCCTGTTCGTCCTCGATCATCGCGCGGGCAACAATGGTGCCTTCGCGGGTGAACTTGATCGCGTTGCTGATCAGGTTGGTCAGGATCTGCTTGAGGCGCAGCGGGTCGCCCACCAGTGACAGCGGCGTGTCACGATAGACCAGGCTGACCAGTTCGAGCTGTTTGGCGTGGGCGGCGGGAGCGAGGATGGTCAGGGTGTCTTGCAGCAGGTCGCGCAGGTTGAAGGGCACGCTGTCGAGCACCAGTTTGCCGGCTTCGATCTTCGAGAAGTCGAGGATTTCGTTGATGATGCCCAGCAGGTTGTCGGCGGATTTTTCGATGGTGCCCAGGTAATCCAGCTGACGCGGCGACAATTCGCTTTTTTGCAGCAAGTGGGTGAAGCCCAGGATGCCGTTGAGCGGGGTGCGGATCTCATGGCTCATATTGGCCAGGAATTCCGATTTGATCCGGCTGGCTTCCAGGGCTTCCTTGCGGGCCAGGTCCAGCTCGATGTTCTGGATCTCGATGGTTTCCAGGTTCTGGCGCACATCCTCGGTGGCCTGGTCGATGCTGTGTTGCAATTCCTCCTGGGCGTTTTGCAGGGTCTCGGCCATGCGGTTGATGCCCGACGCCAACTGATCCAGCTCCTGGCTGCCCAACGGCGGCAGACGGGTTTCCAGGTTGCCGTCCTTGAGCTGGGCCACGGCTTGCTTGATCTGGCCGATCGGCGAATTGATGGTGCGGCTGATGCGCAGGGCCAGCGCCGCGGTGCAGATCAAGCCGATTGCGATCAGCAGCAGGCTGGCGAACAGGCTGCGATAGCCGCGCAGCAACATGCCGTTGTGGGACAGTTCCACTTCGACCCAGCCCAACAGGCGGTCGGACTCATCCGGGATCAGCTCGCCCGCGAGGTTGCGATGGCGGCCAAACACGGGCATGAGGTAGCGGGTGGCATCATTGCCGCTGCGCTGCAGCAGGTGCGAACTGTTGCCGGTGGGCGGTTGATTGAGCATGGTCGGGCCGGCATGGGCCAGGGACGAGCGGTCCGGCGCCAGGATCGACACCGTACGCACATCCGGTTGTTCCAGGGATTGGGTCGCGATGCGCTCCAGCAGGTCCGTGTTCCTGCTGCTCAGGGCGGGTGCGACCAGCGGCGCCAACTGCTCGGCGATCATTTCGCCGCGTTGCAGCAATTGCGTCTGCAGTTCGGAGAGCTGCATCCAGGTGAAGTAGCCTCCCAACAGCAGGGCCATCAGGCTGGTCGGCAATAAAGTCAGCAACAGTACGCGGCCTTTTATTCCCATTCTTCTAAGCACGCCACTCTCCTGCTACCACATTGATATCAATCATCCACGCAGGCATCCGGCCCACGCCACGTGCGCAGTGTAGCCATTTGCGCCCTCGGGAATCTCGTAAATTAGTGACATGTCGCAATCTTCGGGCGATTCGGCGCCGGCCTGCGTCTGGCGGGAGAAACAGGAGGGAGGTACCGATGAGGCTGACTTGGAACGTATCTTCGCGCGCTTTATTCGGTTGGACGGTTTACGGCCCGGGCTTGCGCATTGCGCGCAGGGCCAGCGTGTACCTTTGCACCTGCCTGCCCGTTAGCCCTCAGCGGCGGCGCAATTTGCGTTTCTTCCACTGGTGCGCGACCCACCAGCGCCAATATCCCATGGTCAGGCAGTAGGCCAGGGCACCCAATACCAACCCGCAGACCACCGAGCCCAGCAGGAATGGTTGCCACATCGTGCTCAACTCGCCGCTGATCCATTCCCAGGTCAGGTTATCGGGCAGGCTGCGCGGCGGCACGTTCATCAACCAGGCGCCGGTCATGTAGGTGCAGAAAAACACCACCGGCATCGTCACCGGGTTGGTCAGCCACACCAGGCTGACGGCAATCGGCATGTTGCCGCGCACCACGATCGCCAGGATCGCGGCCAGCAACATCTGCAACGGGATAGGGATAAACGCGGCAAACAAGCCCACGGCCATGGCGCGAGCCACCGAGTGCCGGTTCAGGTGCCAGAGGTTCGGGTCATGCAGCAGGGTGCCAAGAAACTGTAATGACTTGTGTTCCCTGATACTGCTGGGGTCGGGCATGTACCGTTTGAATAAGCGCCGGGGCATAGGGGGTCCAGGTCAGTTCGAGGGGCAAGTATGCGCGTATTCTATAAACAGAAAATTCAGACTTTGTGACAAAACATCAAAGGCGCCCCTGGGAACTCCGGCTAAGACTGAGTGAGTCATTGAAAGGAATGATTCATGAGGACAGGGATGTTCGCGCTCGCGCTGGGGTTACTGACCCTGCGCTTTCTTCCGGCGTTGCCGCCCACAGGATGGCTGTTGGCCATGCCGGTGCTGGCCTTGATGCTACTGCCGTTTCGCACCTATCCGCTGGCGTTTTTCCTGCTGGGCGTGAGCTGGGCCTGCATCAGCGCGCAGTGGGCACTGGATGACCGATTGCGCCCGGCGCTGGACGGCGAGACGCGTTGGGTGGAGGGGCGTGTGGTCGGGTTGCCGCAACAGACGGACACCGGCGTGCGCTTTGAACTGGCCGACAGCCGGTCGCGCAAGGCCCGGCTGCCCAAGCGCATCCGGGTGTCCTGGCACGGCGGGCCGCCGGTGCGCAGTGGGGAGCGATGGCGCTTGGCTGTCACCCTCAAGCGGCCGTCCGGGCTGCTCAATTTTCATGGCGTCGACCACGAGGCCTGGCTGCTGGCGCAACGCATTGGGGCCACGGGCTCGGTGAAAGACGGCCAGCGCCTCGCGCCGGCCCGCAACGCCTTGCGCGACAGTCTGCGTCAACGCCTGATGGCCACCGATGCGCAAACCCATGAGGCCGCCCTGGCGGCCTTGGTGCTGGGTGACGGCTCCGGGCTGCGGGCGGAGCAATGGCAGGTGTTGCAAGACACCGGCACCGTGCATTTGTTAGTCATTTCCGGTCAACACATCGGCTTGCTGGCCGGGCTGATCTACGCACTGGTGGCCGGGATGGCCCGTTACGGTTGCTGGCCGCGCCACCTGCCATGGCTGCCGTGGGCCTGCGGCCTGGCCTTTGCCGCAGCGCTGGGGTATGGCCTGCTGGCGGGGTTTGGCGTGCCGGTGCAGCGGGCCTGCGTGATGGTCGGGCTGGTGTTGCTGTGGCGGCTGCGCTTTCGACATCTGGGCGCGTGGTGGCCGTTATTGCTGGCGTTCAATGGCGTACTGCTGCTTGAACCCCTGGCCAGTCTGACGCCGGGCTTCTGGTTGTCATTTGCGGCGG